>NZ_MULM01000144.1:0-58040 GCF_002029345.1 Pseudomonas sp. VI4.1 | reverse complement strand
CGAAGGCGGAGTGTCAGTCGACACATGTATCGGCTGACCCACCGCCTTCGCCGGCAAGCCGGCTCCTACAAAGGTCCGAGGTCAATTTGAGATCGGTTTAGGGATTTCCAGCCCGCGTATCACCGCCGGCCGTGCCAGGAAACGCTCCAGCACTCGCGAGACGTTGGCGAAGTCCTTGATGCCCACCAGATCCCCGGCCTCATAGAAGCCGATCAGGTTGCGTACCCAGGGGAACGTCGCAATGTCGGCGATGGTGTAGCGCTCGCCCATGATCCAGTCGCGCCCTTCCAGACGTTGGTCGAGTACCTTGAGCAGACGTTTGCTTTCTTCAACGTAGCGGTCCCGCGGTCGCTTGTCCTCGTAGTCCTTGCCGGCGAATTTGTTGAAAAAGCCGAGCTGGCCGAACATCGGCCCGATACCACCCATCTGAAACATCAGCCACTGGATCGTCTCGTAACGAGCGGCCGACTCCTGGGCCAGCAATTGCCCGCTCTTGTCGGCCAGGTAGATCAAAATCGCCCCGGACTCGAACAGCGGCAGCGGTCGGTCGTCCGGGCCATGGGGATCGAGGATGGCGGGAATCTTGTTGTTGGGGTTCAGCGAGAGGAATTCGGCGGACAGCTGATCATTGGTATCGAAGCCCACCCGATGCGGCTCGTAGGGCAGCCCGATCTCTTCGAGCATGATCGAGACCTTGACGCCATTGGGGGTCGGCAAGGAGTACAACTGGATCCACTCGGGGAATTGGGCCGGCCATTTGCGGGTGATCGGGAACGCGGACAGATCGGGCATGGGGGAGAATCCACGGCAAAATTGAGACCGTTGATCATAATGCAGGCGCTGGCGAAGGCTACGAACTTTTGGCGTTATCGATATTGCTGATGAGCAAGATCAAAGGATCGCCGCGTTCGCAGCCGCCATCACCTGTACCCTGTCCATAAATCCGCAACATCCTGTTGATAACCTTTGCCCCAATCCGCTCAAGGTTGCCGCTAAAGTGCTGCGCTCGCTCGGATCGAACCAAATGGGCCCGGGAGACTCCAAGGGACCTGCCCCATGACATGGAAAAACACCGCAGCCGGGCTGCTCGCGGTGTAGAGGTTTGTCAGCCTTAACCGAATGCGCCGAAGATCACCTATCCACATGATGAACCCTTTGAAATTCGCCAAACGTTTTAAACATCGCGCGTACATTTTCCTGCCCTCACTGCTGGCAGTGAGCGCGCTGTTCCTGTCCCTGGAATCCAGCGAAAGCCGCGCCCAACCGGCGGATGGCACCCAGACGCTGGTATTTTTGCGCCACGCGGAAAAACCCGCCGGCGGCCTGGGCCAGCTCAATTGCCAGGGCTTGAACCGCGCCATCGATCTGGCCACCTTGCTGCCGGAAAAATTCGGCAAGGCCAATTACGTGTTTGCCGCCAACCCGACGCGCAATGTCGAGGAAGGCGAGCTGGACAATTCCTACAGCTATATCCGCCCCTTGATGACCATCAGCCCCAGCGCCATCAAGCTCGGTTTGCCGGTGAACATCAATTTTTCAGCCAACGATACCAGCGACCTGGCTGATGAACTGCTGCACGACAAGTACCACAACTCGGTCATCTACACCGCCTGGTCCCACGGCTACCTGCCCGAGCTGATCAACAAGGTCGCTGGCGAAGCCGTCGGCAAGAAACAGAACATCACCGATGACTGGGAATCCAGCGACTTCGACACGTTGTACGTGCTCACGCTGACCTGGCACAACGGCAAGGCCAGTGTGGTGAGCCACAGCTACAAGCAAGGGCTGGATAATGGTCAGGAGACCTGTCCGACCTGAGCATCAGTGAGTCGGGCGGGGCGGTATTGATTCAAGGTTTGTAGCGTCTGCGAGGGCCCCTTCGCGAGCAAGCCCGCTCCCACAGTTGATCTGCGTCGTACACAAATTTCGTGTCCATTGAAGATCAAATGTGGGGTGGGCAAAAACACCATCAACCTCGCAAATTCACCCGCTCGCGAAGGTATTCGAGAACAGCCCCCCGCTCCCCCGCAAACTCGATCCGCGCGCCCTTCTTCTCCCGCTGAAACGCATACATCGGGTCGTAATACTCGCTCAACAACCCTTCGATCCAGCCCCGGTGCAGATCCACCGCCCCACTGTTCGCCTGCTCCGCCAGGGCATCTTCCATCAAGATCAGCATCCGCCGGTGGCGCTCGCCGCCCAGGCGCTTCTGCACATTATTCAGGCTCGCCAGCAACCGCTCGGAAAACAGCCCGAAGCCTTCGTCGCCATGCACCCCCATGAACTCGGCGCACAGATCCACCACGTAGTCGCGCAGGATCCGCTCCACCCGACCTTCCAGGCTGTCTTCCAGCCACACCATGGGAAACTGCTGCATGCCCTGATACAGCGGCAACGGCAGCGCGCAACTGCCGATCGCGCGGCTCTCGTCTTCCAGCACGAACTGCTCGATACCACGGGCACGCTTCTTCAGCACGTCCACGGCGAGGCGGTTTTCAAAGTCGATGTTGGAAGGTTGACCGGTGGCGCGCTTGCCGAAACTGGAACCGCGATGGTTGGCGTGGCCTTCAAGGTCCAGCCCGTTGCTCAATTGGGTGAGCACCTCGGTCTTGCCGGTGCCGGTCATGCCGCCCAGCAACACGAAATCGCACTGGGCAATGGCTTGATCGACCGTGTCCAACAGGAACGTGCGCATCGCCTTGTAGCCGCCACCGACCCGCGGATAGTCGATCCCCGCCTCGTCCTTGAGCCATTGCTGGACGATCTGCGAGCGCAAGCCGCCACGAAAACAGTACAAATACCCCTCGGGATGCGCCCGCGCAAAATCGGCCCAGGCCCGAATGCGCTCGGCCTTGATATCGCCGGATACCAATTGATGCCCCAACGTAATGGCGGCTTGCTGACCGTGCTGCTTGTAGCAGGTGCCGATCCGCTGCCGCTCGTGGTCATTCATCAGCGGCAGGTTGACCACGCCGGGGAATGAACCCTTGAGGAATTCGACCGGCGCGCGGGCATCCAACATTGGCCGGTCGTTGAGAAAGATGTCGCGGTAATCGGTGCAGTCGAGTGACATCAAAACACCTCGACCGCGTTAGTCTGTCGCTCGATCAATTCGCCGATCGGCTCAAGGTTCAGGCCCAGCCCGGCGGCCACTTCGAGAAATTGTGCGTTGCCTTCAGGGGTGACCGCAACCAGCAGGCCGCCGCTGGTCTGCGGGTCGCAGAGCACGCGCTTGTGCAGTTCCTGCAGGCGTCCGAGCTTGCTGGCGTAGCTGTCGTAGTTGCGCAGGGTGCCACCGGGCACGCAACCCTGTTCAAGGTAGTACTCGACACCCGGCAGGCGCGGTACCCGGTCGTATTCGATGCGCGCGGTCAGCTGGCTGCCATCGGCCATTTCCACCAGATGGCCCAACAGGCCAAAACCGGTGACGTCGGTCATCGCGGTCACGCCCTCGAGCTTGCCGAAGCGGCTGCCGGGTTTGTTCAGGGTGCACATCCAGTCACGCGCAAGGCCGATGTCGGCGTGGCGCAACTTGCCCTTTTTCTCCGCGGTGGTGAGGATGCCGATGCCCAGGGGCTTGGTCAGGTAGAGCAGGCAACCGGCGGTGGCGGTGTCGTTGCGCTTCATGTGGCGCTTTTCCACCAGCCCGGTCACGGCCAGGCCGAAGATCGGCTCCGGCGCGTCGATGGAATGCCCGCCGGCCAACGGGATTCCCGCTTCATCGCACACCGAGCGTCCGCCGCGAATCACTTCCCGGGCAATCTCCGGCGCCAGTACATTGACCGGCCAGCCGAGGATGGCGATGGCCATCAGCGGATCGCCGCCCATGGCGTAGATATCGCTGATGGCATTGGTCGCGGCGATGCGGCCGAAATCGAACGGATCGTCGACGATCGGCATGAAGAAGTCGGTGGTCGACACCACGCCACGCTCTTCATCGATGGCATACACCGCCGCGTCATCGCGTGAGGCGTTGCCGACCCAGAGTTTCGGATCAAGGTTCTGCGCGCCGCTGCCGGCCAGGATCACCTCCAGCACCTGGGGCGAAATCTTGCAGCCACAGCCTGCGCCGTGGCTGTATTGGGTCAGACGGATCGGCTCGCTCATGGGGAAATCATCTCGTGAAGTCATAACCCAAGAGTCTACAACAACCCCGATTTTCAGGCGCTGCCACAGCCGTCCGACAATCCGAATGAATTTTCCGCAGCCCCGATGATCCCTCTATTACCACAGGGAGGAATACGGGCTATATGAACAATGCAAAACTTTTCGTCATTGAATACACCCTTCATGGCGCTCCCAAGTCTTTCATTATCCGCCTGGAAAAAATGGATAACGCGGAGGCCTGGCATTGGGCGAGCTGCGACGCCGGCGTGGGTCGGATCCCGCGCTTCGGCCGGGAAAAGGTGCAAAAGACCAGCAAGCCGATGGCGGAGAAATTTGGCGTGGAGAACGTCAAGTGGCGGCCGGCGAGTTGACGGTCGCGCCCCGCTTTGGACATTGAGAGCGGACATTGAGAGGGGACATTGGGAGGAATCAGTGCATGACCACGACACCACTCACCAGCATGGCTCACATCGATTACGGCCTCGATACGCTGTTCGGGCGGGTCACTAAAAGCGCCGAATGCCTGGTCGGGCTGGAACAAGTCGAAAATGATCCGACATGCTTTGCGTTACGCGTTCAACCCCCCGTGCCCGAGGATCTGGAGAAGGCCAAGACGCTGGTGGTGAAGGTTGCAGGACGACGTTTTAATGGTGTCGTGCGCCATACCGAGCGACTGGACGATGAAAGCCTGAAACTGGAAGTGGAGCCCGACTAGGCTCCACCGTTGCCTGGATGAGCTATTTGCCGTGGGCACACTTGCACCCTTTACTGGCGCATTCTTCGCCGTGTTCATGGTGCTTGGCGCAGGCTTCGCAGCAGTAGTGCTTGCCGTGGCGGGCGATCGGATGTTCGCCTAGCTTGCAGGAGCATTTGGGGCAGTCGCAGATACTTTCACTGTCGATCATGAGTCTGACTCCATAGGTATGGTTGTCCGGCGCTGGACTGCGCACCGTAATACCAGTGTAGGAGCGTCATGCCTGCCGTGTAGTGCTGCGGTACATGAACAGCAAGGCCAGGGCGAGTAGCAGCATCGCCAATACCCGACTGCCGGACAGCTCGATCTGCGGGTTGCCCAGCCAGCCGAAGTGATCGATCAACATTCCCATGCCCAGTTGCCCGACGATCACGGCGACCGTTGCCACCGCTGTGCCCACCCGGGGTACAGCGCCGACCATCACCATCATGTAGACCACGCCGAACAACGCCCCGCCGAGCTGCCATTTCGGCACGTCCAGCAGGCTCATGGCATGGGCCGGTTCGAAAAACAGGATCAACAACCCGGTGAGCACGGCGCCCACCACGAACGTCAGCAAACTGCTGCGCAATACGCCGACCGTTTCGCCCAGTCGCCCGTTGATCGCCGCCTGGATACTCAGCACCGCACCGGCGGCCACGACCACCACCAACAATATAATCAGATTCATCATCAACCCCGAGCGATCAGAACAAGTGCCGCGACAATCAGCAGCAAGGCCAGCCAACGTTCACCGTTGACCTTCTTGCGGGTGGTGCCGAACCAGCCGAAGTGGTCGATCAACACGCTTTTGCCGACCTGGCCGGAGAGGATCGCGATCATGGTCATGGCGATACCAATGTGCGGTGTGGCCAGGGTCAGCACCACCACGTACACCGGCCCGAGGAAACCGCCGAGCAACTGCCAGCGCGGCAACTCGCTGAAAGCCGGCCCCTGTTGCGGGCCGCTGAGCAGCAACAGGAAAAACAGAATCGCCGAGCCGACGCCGAAGATGCTGAAGGTGGCCCACAGGTGACCGACCTGAACCCCGAGCGGCCCGAGCAAGCCGGCCTCCACGGATAGGCCCATGCCGGCGAGGATGACCAGGGGCAGCAGCAATAGCCGCAACCCGGGTTTGGGAGTTGGCGTTGCGACAACATCAACGTTGTCGATTGAAGAAGATTGCATCGGGAGTTCCTGGGTAGTCGATCAAAGCACGAACCCCCTGTAGGAGCTGGCTTGCCAGCGAAGAGGCCATCACATCCAACATCACTGTTGCCTGTGCCACCGCCTTCGCTGGCAAGCCAGCTCCTACAGGGGGTTTGCGTTGTCAGTGGGATAGGCGCGCATTATCGGCTGGCGATGCTTTGCGATAAATGGGAGTATCCCGACAACACTTTTGCGTAAAGCGCACAGCAGGATTGATCATGCACGGCCTCAACGAACTGGGATTCAAGGCACTTCGATTGTTTGTCGCCGTTCTCGACCACGGCAGCTTTTCCGAGGTGGCTCGCCGTGAGGGCCTGGCGCCCTCTTCGATTTCCCGGCAGATCCAATTGATGGAGCAGGCGCTGAGTCAGCAACTGCTCTACCGCCACACCCGCGCCGTATCGCCCACTGAAGCCGGGCGTATGCTCGGCCATCACGCGCGCCTGGTGCTGGTGCAACTGGAAGAAGCCGAACAAGCCTTGCAGGAACAGCAAAGCGAACCCGGCGGGCTGGTACGGATCAATGCGCCGGTGGTGTTTGGTCAACGGCATTTGACGCCGTGGCTAGGGCAACTCTGTGAGCGCTACCCGAAACTGCAACTGGATATCCAGCAGACCGACAGCTACATCGACCCGTTGCAGGAAGGCGCCGATCTGTTGTTTCGCATCGGCCCGCTGCACGATTCGAGCATGCAGGCGCGCATCCTGGCGCCCCAGCGTTTTCAGGTGGCGGCGAGCCCGGCCTACCTGAAACGGCACGGCACACCGCAGCATCCCGACGAGCTCGCGGCGCATCAGTGCCTCGCCTACAAGGGCGTGGCCGGTCAGCAGCGCTGGTTCTTTCGCCAGGGTCAGCAGGACTGGACGCCTTACTCGATCAAGGGGCCGATCACCGGCAACCATGCCGACACCCTGACCCAGGCTGCCGAGCAGGGCCTGGGGTTGGTGATGTTTCCATCGTGGCTGATTGGCGAAGCGGTGCGCAACGGCACGCTGGTGCCGGTGCTGAAGGACTATGAGGTGTCCAACAGCCTCGAACCGCAACAGATCGCCGTGCTCTGGCCGGGCAGTCGACGGTTGTCGGTGAAGGTCAGGACGGTGATCGATTTTTTCGTCGAGTGTTTTGGTGCGGTGCCTTACTGGGACAGGCCGTAAAGCCTCTAAACACCGTAATCCTTGTGGGAGCGGGTGTCTGGGAGGGACGGGTTACAAAACCATCGCGGCCACCCAGCCAAACCCCAGCAACGGCAGGTTGTAGTGCAGGAAAGTCGGGACCACGGTGTCCCAGATATGGTGATGCTGGCCATCGATGTTCAGGCCGGAGGTCGGGCCCAGGGTCGAGTCCGAGGCGGGCGAACCGGCGTCACCCAGGGCGCCGGCCGTGCCGACGATGCTGACGATCGCCAGCGGGCTGAAGCCCAGTTGCACGCACAGCGGCACGAAAATCACCGCCAGGATCGGCACGGTGGAAAACGACGAGCCGATACCCATGGTCACCAACAGGCCCACCAGCAACATCAGCAACGCGCCGATAGCCTTGCTGTGGCCGATCCACGAGGCCGAGGTTTCGACCAGCGTCTGCACCTCTCCGGTGGCTTTGATCACTTCGCCAAAACCGGAGGCGGCGATCATGATGAAGCCGATCATCGCCATCATCTTCATGCCTTCGGTGAACAGGTCGTCGGTGTCGCGCCATTTGACGATGCCCGATGCCGAAAAAATCAGAAACCCTGCCAACGCACCGATGATCATCGAGTCCAGCAGCAACTGAACGATGAACGCCGCGGCGATGGCCAGGCCGGCCACCATCAGGCTCAGCGGGTTGTACTGCACCGCGACCTGCTCGACCTGTTCGATTTTTTCCAGGTTGTAGACCCGCTTCTTGCGGTAGCTGATAAACGCAGCGCCAAGGCCAAACACCATGCCCAACGCCGGAATGCCCATGGCATGGGTGACGTTGATACCGCTGATATCGACGCCGCTGCGGGCAACGTTGGCCAGCAGGATTTCATTCAAAAAGATGTTGCCGAAGCCCACGGGCAGGAACATGTACGGCGTGATCAGGCCAAAGGTAATGACACAGGCGATCAACCGCCGGTCCAGTTGCAGCTTGGTCAGCACATATAACAGCGGCGGTACCAGCAGTGGAATGAAGGCGATATGTATCGGCAAGATATTCTGGGAAGCAATGGCCACCACCCACAGCAAGCCAATCAGCAGCCACTTGACCTGTCCGCCACCGCTGGCGTGCTGGCGATCGACCATCGCCAAGGCCTTGTCGGCCAGGGCATGGGCCAGGCCGGACTTGGCAATGGCCACCGCGAACGCACCCAGCAAGGCGTAGGACAACGCGACCGTCGCCCCGCCGCCGAGGCCGCTGTTGAACGCCTTGAGCGTCGCGTCGATGCCCAGGCCACCGGTCAGGCCACCGACCAGCGCGCCGACGATCAGCGCGATCACCACATGTACGCGGGACAGGCTGAGTATCAGCATGACGCCGACCGCGGCAATTACTGCATTCATTATCAAGACCTCAAGACAAACGGAATGAGTCCGGCCGGCAGTCTGCGTGAGCCGCCAGCGGGTTGAAGAATGGGTTTTATTAGAGGGCGCGCACTGTGCCGGACCGTCGCGGCCTTGTCAAAGCCAATGCCCTCCATGCAGACGGGCCGCCACTCCCTGTAGGAGCGAGCTTGCTCGCGAAGGACGTTAACGATAATGCGTTCTTTCTGAGTGAATGCGTCGTCCTTGAGACCATCGCGAGCAAGCTCGCTCCTACAGGGGGGGGGCTGTGCAAGGCATCAATTTCACACTGGTCTCTTATTCGCCGGACGGCATAAAGAAAGCCGAAACCCTGCCGCTACAGTGCCGAGTCTCAGATAATTATCGAATAAAGGACGTCTCCATGCCGCTCAGACAACTGTCCATTCAATGGAAGATCACCCTGCTCGCCGGGCTCTGCCTGGCCGGTATCGTGACCCTGCTGGTGGGTCTTTCGCTGTATCGCATGGAGCACAGCGCCGCGCTGGTGAAAGCCTCGAGCATGGAGATGCTCACCGAAGCCGCCCAGGCCCGGATCGAATCCCAGGGTGAAAACCAGGCGTTGGAGATTCGCCAGCAGTTCATGGACGCCTATCAATACGGCCACGGATTTTCCCGCCAGGTGCTGTTCTTGCGCGACCAGGCCGAGAAGCGCTTTCTCGACGCCTTCGACCTGCGTGAAGACCTGACCCGCCAGGTCAAGTCGGCGCTGCAAGCCAACCCGGAACTGCTTGGCCTGTCGCTGGTGTTCGAAGCCAATGCGCTGGACGGCAAGGACGATCTGTTTGCCGGCCAGGCGGAGCTGGGCAGCAACGACAAGGGCCGTTTCGCCCTGTATTGGTCGCAACCGACGCCAGGCAAGGTGACCTCCATGGCACTGCCCGAAAGCGACATGACCGACACCGCCACCGGCCCCAGCGGCGAGCCGGCGAACGCCTGGTTCACCTGCCCGCGCACCACGCTCAAGCCCTGCGTGATCGAGCCCTACTTCTATGTGATCGACGGGCAGAAGGTGCTGATGACCAGCATCGTTTTCCCGCTGATGGTCAATGGCAAGGTCATCGCGTCGCTGTCGGCGGACATCAACCTTAACAGCCTGCAAGCGGTCAGCCAGGGCGCAAGCCAGAAGCTGTATGACGGCCAGACCCACGTCAGCATCATCAGCCCGGTCGGTTTGCTCGCCGGCTACAGCCCGGACGCCAGCAAACTCAGCCAGCGCCTGGATACCGTGGACCCGACCGACGGTGCCGAACTGATCCGCATGCTGGCCACCAGCAGCCAGACCGAAAGCCTGCACAGCAAACAACAGCTGAAAGTGCTGGCGCCATTCCAGCCGATTCCCGGTGGCAAGCCTTGGGGCGTGTTGCTCGAGGTGCCGGAAAAAGTGCTGGTGGGCCCTGCCGAAGCCCTGAAGAAACAACTCGATGACAGCAACACCGCCGGCACGCTGATGGAACTCGGCCTCGGCGCACTGGCGGCGTTGATCGGCCTGTTGCTGGTATGGCTGATGGCCCGCAGCGTGACCAAACCGATTCTCGGCGTGGCGCACATGCTCGAAGACATCGCCAGCGGCGAAGGCGACCTGACCCGTCGCCTGGCCTATGACAAACAGGACGAATTGGGCCAGTTGGCCGGCTGGTTCAATCGCTTCCTCGACAAGCTGCAACCGATCATTGCCGAGGTCAAACGCTCGGTGCAGGACGCGCGCAGCACGGCGGATCAGTCCTCCGCCATCGCCACCCAGACCAGTGCCGGCATGGAACAGCAATACCGCCAGGTGGATCAGGTCGCGACCGCCTCCCACGAAATGAGCGCCACCGCCCAGGATGTCGCCCGCAGCGCCGCACAAGCGGCACAAGCGGCGCGGGATGCTGATCACGCCACCCGTCGTGGCCTGACCGTAATCGACCAGACCACCACCAGCATCGACAACCTCGCCGCCGACATGAGCGCGGCCATGGTCCAGGTCGAAGGCCTGGCGGCCAACAGCGAGAAAATCGGTTCGGTGCTGGAAGTGATTCGCGCCATCGCCGAACAGACCAACCTGCTGGCCCTCAACGCCGCGATCGAAGCGGCGCGCGCCGGTGAGGCCGGACGCGGTTTTGCCGTGGTGGCCGATGAAGTGCGCAACCTGGCACGCCGGACCCAGGAGTCAGTCGAAGAAACGCGCTTGGTGATCGAGCAGTTGCAGAGCGGCACCCAGGAGGTGGTGGGATCGATGAGCAATAGCCATCGACAGGCTCAAGGCAGCGTCGAGCAGGTGGGTCAAGCAGTGACGGCGCTGCGCCAGATTGGCGAAGCAGTGACGGTGATCAGCGACATGAACCTGCAGATCGCCAGTGCCGCGGAAGAGCAAAGCGCGGTGGCCGAAGAGATCAACAACAACGTGGCGACGATTCGGGATGTGACCGAGTCGCTGTCGGGGCAGGCCAATGAATCGGCGCGGGTGAGTCTGTCGCTGAACAGCCTGGCCAATCAGCAGCAGAGTTTGATGGATCAGTTCCGCGTCTGACCCGATTTTATCTGACGAAACGCCCCCCTGTAGGAGCTGGCTTGCCAGCGAAAGCGGTAGCACATCCAACACATATGTTGCTGTCAGGACGCCTTCGCTGCAAGCCAGCTCCTACAGGGGACCGTGTGAACATTAAGATCTGGGTCAGCGCCTGGGCAATTCGATCACCACCTTCAACCCGCCCCACTCACTCTCCTCCAGCCTCATCAACCCACCCCACGTATCAACGATGTCGCGCACAATCCCCAAGCCCAACCCATGCCCATCCATCTGCTCATCCAGCCGCGTACCGCGACTGAGCACCTGCTCGCGGCGGTCCTCGGGAATCCCCGGGCCATCGTCTTCCACGCTCAGCTCAAACCCTTGCGCCGTCTCGACCACGCTCAAGCGCACCTCGGCATCCGTCCACTTGCAGGCGTTGTCCAGCAGGTTGCCGAGCAACTCCAGCACATCCTCCCGATCCCACGGCAACAGCAAGCCCTTGGGCGCTACATAGCTGAGATCCAGGTGTTCACCGTGGATCATGTTCAACGTCGCCAGCAACCCCGGCAGTTCCGCATCGCAATCAAACAGCGCCCCCGGCAAGGCGTCGCCGGACAACCGGGCGCGGTTGAGTTCGCGGTTAAGCCGCTGTTGCACGTGCTCAAGCTGCTGCTGAATCACTTTGCGCAGTTCCGGCTGAGCGTCGAATTTTTCGCTGGAGGCCAGGCTCAACAACACTGCCAGCGGGGTTTTCAAGGCATGCCCGAGGTTGCCCAGGGCATTGCGCGAACGCTTGAGGCTGTCTTCGGTGTGGGCCAGCAAATGGTTGATCTGCGCCACCAGCGGCTCCAGCTCCACCGGCACCTGATCATCGAGTTGCGAGCGCTGGCCCTGCTGCAACTGGGCGATTTGTTCACGGGCCTTTTCCAGCGGCCGCAAGGCGCGGCGCACGGTGATCCGCTGCAGCAACAGAATCAACAGCAACCCCGCCAGGCCCAGGCCGAGTCCGACCTGTTGCATGCGCAAAAAACTGTCGCGCACCGGGGTGTAGTCCTGGGCGACGCTGATGGAAATCGACTGGCCGAGGCGGCGATAGTCCGAGGCGCAATATCAGCAGCTGCTGCCCTTCCGGCCCCAGCTGCAGGTTGCTGTGCAGCCCGGGATGGTCCAGGCGCGGCAGTTCCTGATCCCACAGCGAACGGGAGCGCCAATGGCTGTCGGCAAAGTCGATGCGGAAATAGTGCCCGGAAAACGGGCGCTGATACGCCGGCGACAGGTGTCGTTCATCCAGCTGCAACCCCTGAGGCCCGCGCACCAGCGCTACCAGCAGGCTTTCACTGTCGTTGCGCAACCCGGCTTCGAGGTAGCGCTGCAAACCCATTTCGAACAGCCACAGGCTGGTCTGCGCCAGCACCAGGCCGACGATCACCATCACGCTGATCAGGCCCAGGCTCAAGCGGCGCTGGATCGACCTCACCGGGCTTGCCCGCCGAACAGGTAACCCTGGCCGCGACGGGTTTCGATCACGCTGCGCCCGAGTTTGCGTCGCAGGTGGTTGACGTGGACTTCCAGCACATTGGAATCGCGCTCGGTCTCACCGTCGTAGAGGTGTTCGGCGAGGTGGCTTTTGGACAAAATCTGTTCGGGGTGCAGCATGAAATAGCGCAGCAGGCGGAACTCGGCGGCGGTGAGCTGGATGTCGGCGCCGTCGCGGCTCACGCACTGGCGGCCTTCATCCAGATGCAAACCCGCCGCCTTGAGCGTCGGCTGGTTGGCCTGCCCATGGGAGCGGCGCAACAGCGCCTGGACCCGCAGGTGCAATTCTTCAGGGTGGAACGGTTTGGTCAGGTAATCGTCGGCGCCGGCCTTGAGGCCCTCGATGCGCTCGGCCCAGGAGCCGCGGGCGGTCAGGATCAGCACCGGTGTGGCCAGGCCGCCGGCCCGCCATTGAGTCAACACATCCAGGCCCGACAGCCCCGGCAGGCCGAGGTCGAGAATGATCAGGTCGTAGGGCTCGCTGCTGCCCTGATACACCGCATCGCGACCGTCCGCCAGCCAGTCCACGGCGTAGCCCTGGCGGTTGAGGCCGGCCATCAGTTCATCGGCCAGGGGCACGTGGTCTTCCACCAGGAGCAAACGCATGGGTCAATCTTCCTTGTCTTTCAGTAACTCGCCAGTGCTGGCATCGAGGTCCAGCTCACGGACCACACCGTCGGTGGTCAGCAGCTCGACTTCATAAATGTAGACGTCATGTTTTTCCTCAAGCTCGGCTTCCAGCAGCTTGGCCCCGGGATAACGGTCCAGCGCCTGCTGCAACAGTTGCTCCAGCGGCAGGATCACCCCTTGTTGGCGCAGGCGCAGGGCTTCGTCCTGATCCAGGTCCCGGGCCATCGCCATCGAGCAAAAAACCAGCAGCGCCAGGGCCAGCCGGCTGCCGGCGCGCCGATTTGCAATACAAAGCACCTTCATTACGTATCCTGATGATCCTTGAGCACCTGCCCGCTGACAGCGTCCAGTTCCAGGTCCCAATCGATCCCTTGAGGGTCACGCATTTCCACCTGATAGATGTACTTGCCGTACTCTTCTTCCAGTTCGGTTTCGGTGATGGTGGAACCTGGGTGTTTGGTCAATGCGGTGGCGTTGAGCTTCTCGAAAGACACAATGGTACCAGCGTCGCGCAACCTCAGGGCTTCATCGGGGCCGAGGTCGCGAGCCTGGGCAATGCTGGCGGTCAGGGTGATGAGGGTGGCGGTGAACAGGGCAGTCAAGGTTTTCATGGGTGTCTCCGTATTTTTATGTGTTGCTTACGGCGGCCACTATAGCGACATCAACTTAACTGAAACTGAATTGCCATCATTGACCCTTTAGTCAGTGTTTTCCCGCAAGCCCAAACGCAAACTGTTAAACTCGCCCCCTGCCCACATCGCCGCGGCGATCGCCACCTGACAGAGCTCAAACCACTGTGGAAATCTTCAAAGAATTTACCTTCGAATCCGCCCATCGCCTGCCCCACGTCCCGGACGGGCACAAGTGCGGCCGCCTGCACGGTCACTCGTTCAAGGTGGCGATTCATTTGAGTGGAGATCTTGATCCGCATACCGGCTGGATTCGCGATTTTTCGGAGATCAAGGCGATCTTCAAGCCGCTGTATGAGCGGCTGGATCATAACTATTTGAATGACATTCCGGGGTTGGAGAATCCGACCAGTGAAGTGCTGGCCAAATTCATCTGGAAAGAATTGAAGCCTCTGCTGCCGGAACTCAGCGCGATCCGCATCCACGAAACCTGCACCAGCGGCTGCATCTATCACGGCGAATAAACCAGACAACACATTTCCTGTGCAGGAGCTGGCTTGCCAGCGAAGGTCGTTAACGATAACGCGTACATTCAGGATAAACGCGGCGCCTGGGAGTCCTTCGCTGGCAAGCCAGCTCCTACACGGGGCATGCGTTTCGTCAGTGAATGATCAAACCACCTTTAGCGGTGGTTTTTTTATGCCTATGCTTTTTCGCTCGCACACGCAAGAGGACGCACCCATGACTGACTGGCCGCTGGCTCAGACCTTTCGTTTCAACGGCCACTCCGTGCGCTTCGCCGTCCGGGGCGACGGCCCGCCGCTGGTGTTCGTGCATGGCACGCCCTTCTCTTCTTACGTGTGGCACCGGATTGCGCCGCATTTCATCACCACGCACCGGGTGCATTACTTCGACCTGCTGGGGTATGGGCTGTCCGATAAAGTCGAGGGCGACGTGTCCCTGGGTGTGCAGAACGAACTGCTGGCCCGGCTGCTGGAGCATTGGGGCCTGGATTGCCCGGATGTGGTGGCCCACGATTTCGGTGGCGCTACCGTGTTGCGTGCGCATCTGCTCAATGGCAAGGATTACCGCAGCCTGACGCTGATCGACCCGGTGGCGCTGACGCCCTGGGGGTCGCCGTTCGTGCAGCATGTGCGCCAACATGAGGCAGCGTTCAGCGCACTGCCCGATTACATTCAACAGGCGATCGTACCGGCCTATATCCGCGGGGCGATCAAACGTGACATCCCGGACGAAGAGCTCGCCCCTTATGTACAGCCTTGGCTGGGTGATCCGGGGCAAGCGGCGTTTTATCGGCAGATCGCGCAGATGGATGAGCGTTATACCCGCGAAGTCGAGGGGCAGTACCCGACCGTTCGCTGCCCGGTGCAGATTCTTTGGGGCGAGGACGATCAGTGGATTCCCGTCGAGCGTGGGCGGGCGTTGCACCGGATGATGCCGGGGTCGCAGTTTCATCCGATTGCGAATGCCGGGCATCTGGTTCAGGAAGATGCGCCTGAAGCCATCGTCGCGGCGTTGCTGCGGTTTTTGCCACTACACAAATCCCCCTGAAGAAACCCATTATCCCCCGTAGGAGCTGGCTTGCCAGCGAAGGCGGTGGCTCAGTGAACACTTGTATTGGCTGACACACCGCCTTCGCTGGCAAGCCAGCTCCTACAGGGTTCTGTGTTCCTTCAGATAGTTCGCGCCCTCTGCCGAACCAAACGCCCGCTCTCGTCTATAAATAACAACACCTGCCCCGCTTGGCACGACCGCTGCAACACCCTCGCGTCCTCCCATCCCGCAAGGAACGCCCCATGACGCAGAACGCTCCCGGCAACGACTACCCCCTCAGCGAAGTGCCGATGCATGCCCGCAAAGGCCTGGCCTCCACAGCCATGGTGCTGCTGGGTTTCACCTTTTTTACCGCGACCATGTTTGCCGGCGGCAAGCTCGGGGTGGCGTTCGGTTTCGGCGAGATGATGGCGGTGATTGTCGTCGGCAATCTGCTGTTGGGGATCTACGCCGCAAGCCTGGGCTACATTGCGTTCAAGAGTGGCCTCAATTCGGTGCTGATGGGACGTTTCTGCTTTGGTGAAATCGGCAGCCGGCTCAGCGACCTGATCCTCGGCTTCACTCAGATCGGCTGGTACGCCTGGGGCACGGCGACCGCGGCCGTGGTGTTGGGCAAGTATTTCGAATTGAGCGAAGGCCCAGTACAGGGCCTGATGGTGCTGTTCGGCCTGATGTTTTGCGCCACGGCCTATGTCGGTTATCGCGGGCTGGAAATCCTGTCGTACATCGCGGTGCCCGCCATGATGGTGTTGCTGATGCTGTCGATGTGGGTCGCCACGACCAAGGTCGGCGGGCTCGATGGCTTGCTGGCGGTCGTGCCGACGGCCACCCTCGATTGGTCGACCGCCATCACGCTGGTGTTCGGCACCTTTGTCAGTGGCGCGACCCAGGCGACCAACTGGACGCGCTTTTCGCGCTCGGCCAGGGTCGCCGTGCTGGCAAGCCTGATCGGTTTTTTTATCGGCAACGGCCTGATGGTGTTGATCGGCGCCTACGGCGCCATCGTCTACCAGCAACCGGACGTGGTCGAAGTGTTGCTGTTGCAAGGCTTCGCCATGGCCGCGATGGCGATGTTGCTGCTCAACATCTGGAGCACCCAGGACAACACCATCTACAACTTCGCCGTCGCCGGCTGCAACCTGTTGCGCACCGGCCGGCGCAAAACCGTGACCCTGGCCGGCGCGGTGATCGGCACGCTGCTGGCGCTGCTGGGCATGTACGACTATCTGGTGCCCTACCTGATTCTGCTGGGCACGGTGATTCCGCCGATCGGGGGCGTGATCATGGCGGACTTTTTTTATCGCTACCGCGGTCAATATCCACGCCTGGCCGATGCCCGGTTGCCGGCGTTCAATGGCTCAGGCCTGAGTGCTTATGCGGTCGGCACCGTTGCTGCGTTCAGCTCGCCATGGGTCGCGCCGCTGGCAGGGATTGCCGCTGCCGCGCTAACGTATGTGATATTGACCGGGGTACTCGGCACCCGTACCGCCAACGCGCCACTAGAAGATCTATAAAAGGATTCGCCCGATGCACATCATCAACGCCCGCCTGCGCAACCAAGAAGGGTTGCATGAGTTGCACCTGGAAAACGGTCTGATCAGCAATATCGGCCGACAGACCGAGGCGCCAACCCTGGGGCCCGATGATCTGGACGCCGGCGGCAATCTGGTGATTCCACCCTTCGTCGAGCCGCATATCCACCTCGATGCGACACTGACCGCCGGCGAGCCGCGCTGGAACATGAGCGGCACGCTGTTCGAGGGCATCGAGTGCTGGAGCGAGCGCAAGGTGACGATCACCGCGGAAGACACCAGGAACCGCGTCAGGAAAACCCTCCAGAGCCTCGCCGCCCATGGCATCCAGCATGTGCGCACCCACGTCGACGTCACCGACCCGCAACTGACGGCGCTGAAGGCGATGCTCGAAGTGCGCGAAGAAAGCCGACACCTGGTCGACATGCAGATCGTCGCCTTCCCCCAGGAAGGCATCGAGTCATACCGCAATGGTCGGGAGCTGATGGAAGAAGCGATTCGCATGGGCGCCGATGTGGTCGGCGGCATTCCGCATTTCGAGTACACCCGGGACCAGGGGGTGAGTTCAGTGAAGTTTCTCATGGACCTGGCCGAGCGCACCGGCTGCCTGGTCGACGTGCACTGCGATGAAACCGACGATCCGCATTCACGCTTTCTCGAGGTGCTGGCCGAAGAAGCCCGCAGCCGCGACATGGGCTCTCGGGTCACCGCCAGCCATACCACGGCCATGGGCTCCTATGACAACGCCTACTGCGCCAAGCTGTTTCGCCTGCTCGGGCATTCCGGGATCAGTTTTGTCTCCTGCCCCACCGAAAGCATCCATCTGCAAGGGCGCTACGACAACTTCCCGAAACGCCGCGGCGTGACCCGCGTCAACGAGTTGCTCGAAGCGGGCATGAACGTGTGTTTCGGCCAGGACTCGATCGTCGACCCGTGGTACCCGCTGGGTAACGGCAACATCTTGCGGGTGCTCGAAGCCGGCCTGCACATCTGCCACATGCTCGGTTACCGCAACCTGCAAAGCGCGCTGGACCTGGTGACCGACAATAGCGCCAAGGCCATGGCCCTGGGTGATCGATATGGACTGGAACGGGGGCGGCCGGCGAATTTGCTGATTCTGTCGGCGGACAGCGATTACGAGGTGATTCGCAGCCAGGGTTTGCCGTTGTATTCGGTGCGGGCGGGCAAGGTGTTGATGAAGCGGCAGATGCCGGTGGTGGAGCTTTTCGGCGATCAGGGCTGAATTTTGCGTTGACTGGGCTGACGCCATCGCGAGCAAGCTCGCTGCCACAGGTTTTGCGTCGTGTACAAGTGTTGTGAACGACATGAATCCTGTGGGAACGAGCTTGCTCGCGATGGCGATCTATCAATCAACCAATCAATCGAGCCGTACCGAACAAGCTGACCCGACTCAACGCCCCCTGCTCTTCTTCCAGCAAAATCGGCGCCGTGCCGCCAGGCATGACGACTTTCACTTCACCCGCCGCAACCCACCCGACCCGCCATGCCGCAAACGCCACCGCACTGGCGCTGGTCCCCGACGACGCCGTCGGCCCTTCGCCCCGCTCGAACACCCGGGCCACGATCCGCCCCTCGGACTCAAGCATCGCCCATTGCAAATTGACCCCGGCCGGACACGGCACGCCTGCCCCGGTCGGCATGGCATAGGCGATCCGCGTCAGCCCTTCGGACAACTCCGGTTGACGCATCTGCTCATTGCTCGGCAAGGCCGCAGCAGCATCCACAAGGGTCACGCAGTGCGGATTGCCAACCCGCGCGAACTGGCTTCGCGACCATGCGGCATTGAGTGACGACAACGGCTGCACATGGCTGAGTTCGCGTCCGTTGAAGGCCACGCTCTCAACCCCCTGGGCACTGACCGCCCCCGGCCCGAACGATGGTTTGCCCAGGTCCAGCCAGAACCCGCGCACATCTTCGACCTGCGCCGCTTTCACCGAGGTCTCCCCTGGTGAATCCACGTCGGCCTTATCGTGATGAACCCTGAGCAGACACGCCTGGCCTGCAGGCCAAAGCCCCTGGTCGCTCAACGCCTGGGAAAAAATCGTCAGCCCGTTGCCACTGCGCTCGGCCAGGGTGCCGTCGGTGTTGACGATCAGCAGATCAAAAGGCTGCGATGACTGGAACGGGCCGACCAGCAAACCATCGCTGCGATGGTCCTTGCTGCCGGAGGGTTGTGTGCCGGGGGCCCATCCACAGTAAGCCTCGATGGCTGCCAACGCCCATGCCTCGCGGGTTTGCACGGCCTGGTCGGCCTGATCGGGCAAGTCGATACCGTCGCGGCGCATCTCCTCAGGCGCCACCACTACGTAAATATTGCCGCGTGCATCGTACATCCGCGCCATGGCGCCCCCCTCTGAAGGAATCGATTCGGGCACAACATATCGCGAAACAGCACTTGGCTGTGCAAGGATGTCACCCTGCCTGAACGCGATTGCATCGAGACGCTGATAGAACCCCACCGGTGCGTCACTGTCCCTTGCAGACGCGACGTTTTTTGCCAAGGATTGATATGACCAACCTCAACACCCGGGCCTCATTCGTTCCCGGTCGCCTCGAACAGATGTCCACGCGCATCGCCTTTTTCATCGCCGGGGCAGGCATCGCCGCGTGGGCGCCGCTGGTGCCTTACGCCAAGACCCGGGCCGGGCTGGATGAAGGCACCCTCGGTTTGCTGTTGTTGTGCCTGGGGGTGGGCTCGATTCTGGCGATGCCGCTGGCGGGGATCCTGGCCACACGCTTCGGCTGTCGCCGGGTGGCGGTCGGCGGAACGTTGCTGATCTGCCTGGCCCTGCCGTTGTTGGCGACGGTGTCCTCGATTCCGGCGCTGATCGCCGCGTTATTTCTGTTCGGCGCCGGGCTGGGCACGGTGGATTCGACGGTGAACCTGCAAGCGGTGATCGTCGAGCGGGCCAGCGGCAAGACCATGATGTCGGGTTTTCATGGCCTGTTCAGCCTTGGCGGAATCGTCGGGGCGGCGGGCGTCAGCGCCTTGCTGGGCTTGGGCGTGTCTCCACTGGGGGCGACGCTGGTGGTGAACGTGATGCTGCTGATCGCGCTGTGCAAGGCCGCGCCGCACCTGTTGCCCTACGGCAGCGAAAGTTCGGGACCGGCATTTGCCGTGCCCCACGGCATCGTGCTGTTCATTGGCGGGATGTGTTTCATCGTCTTCCTCGCCGAAGGCGCGGCCCTGGACTGGAGCGCGGTGTTCCTGGCGCAGGAACGCGGGATCGACACCGCCTATGCAGGGCTGGGTTATGCGGCGTTTGCACTGACCATGACTGTCGGCCGACTGACCGGGGACGCGATCGTGCGGCGCCTGGGCGCCACCCGGGTGATTGTGTTCGGTGGGCTGACGGCCGCTGCGGGGCTGTTCCTGGCGACGTTCGCGCCAAACTGGGAGATGGCGCTGGTGGGGTATGCACTGCTCGGGGCGGGTTGTTCGAACATTGTCCCGGTGCTGTACACCGCGGTGGGAAAACAGACGGTCATGCCCGAAAGCATCGCGGTGCCAGCCATTACCACCCTGGGTTATGCCGGGATTCTTGCGGGGCCTGCGTTGATCGGGTTCATCGCCCATGGCAGCAGTTTGAGTTTTGCCTTTGGGTTGATGGCGATGTTGCTGGTGGCGGTGGCGATTGGCGGGAAGGTGTTGAAAGTTTAAAAGCTTCGCGAGCAGCTCCCGCGAAGGCTGCTTTCCTGCCGATAAAGATGGCGCCTGATACACCGCTTTCGCCAGCAAGCCGGCGCCTACAGTTGATCCGTGTCGTGCACAGATGTTGTGTCCGCCGGAGATCCCTGTAGGAGCAAGCTTGCTCGCGATGGATTCACCGCGGTCTGGTCTATCAGAACCCCACACTGGCCTGCACAAAGAACGTGCGTGGCGCGCCGACGTACATGCCCGAGTTGTTGTCGCTGGAGCGGGTGAAGTACTGCTTGTCGAAGATATTCTTCACCCCGGCCCCGACTTTCAGGTTCGACAGGGTCGGGCCGAAGTCATAACCGCCGCGCACGTTCCAGGTGACGTAACCCGGGATATCGCCGTACTGGCCATCTGCGGTGCCTTCGGTGATGTAATTGCCGCTGAAGCTGCCATCGGCGTTTACCGCAACGCCCGGCGAGCGCTGTTTGGACTGGGCAAAGGCATCGAGGTTGTAGGTCCAGCGGTTGATGTCATACCGCAGGCCGGCGGTCGCTACCTGGCGCGAATAGAACGGCAGGTCACGGCCCTTGAACCCTGGAATCTCCCCTTCATAGACCGCGCGGGTGTAGGTGAACCCGGCATTGGCGGTCAGCCCATCAAGGCGTGGGTCCAGCGCTGCCATGTCGTAGTGCACCGACGCCTCGATGCCCTGGTGCGTGGTCGCGCCGAGGTTGGTCCAGCCCGCGTCGTTGCTGATGTACTGCAATTCTTTATCGAAGTCGATGTAGAACAGCGTCACTTCACCGCCCCACACATCATCGTTGTAGCGCGTGCCGACCTCATAAGTCTTGGCCTTTTCCGGCTCCAGGCCATTGGCGGTTTCGTCACCCGCGCCCCCCTGGCCGAGCTGGAAATACTGCAGGCTGCCGAACGAGGTTTCGTAGTTGGCGAACAGCTTCCAGGCATCGGACAGGTGATACATCACGCTCAGGGCCGGCAGCGGTTCGTTGCTTTCGATGCTGCGGCGCTTTTCCGGCACCGGCCGGCCTGCGGTGTCGAGCACGGGGCGATCGTGCCAGTCGGTGCTGATGTGTTCAAAGCGGATGCCCGGGGTGATGGTCCAGTTACCGACATCGATCTTGTTGTCGACATACACCGAATTGGCTTCAGTGCCGCCGGTACGATCCTGGTACACGTGCCCGTCCGAACCCGGACGCACCACCGGCTCGTTGTTGACCAGCGCCAGGCGGCTGGCCTCTTCGTGCATGGCTTCCTTGAGGTAGCGATAGCCGACACTGACTTCCTGGGTGGTCGGGCCGACGTCGAACACACGGGACACCCGCGGCTCGATGCCAAAGGTGTAGTAAGTGCGCGGGAACGAGCCCAGGGTCTTCTGGTCGCGAGCGGCGATGTTGCTGCCCCGGAAGCTGTCGGTGTAATAGGTCAGCACTTCGGCCTGGGTGCGGTCGTCGATCTGCCGGGTCCACTTGAACGACACGTCCTTGCGGCGCCCGCTGAAATTGTCATTGTTGCGGTCCGACTGAAACGGATTGGCGTCGTACTGCGCCTGGGTCAGGCCGCCGGGCATGTCGGCGCTGGCGTCGTAGTAGTGAAAGTTGAGGCTGAAATCGTCGACATCGGTGGGCGCCCAGTGCGTCTTGAGCAGCACGTCGTCGATGTCGTTGCCGTGGTTGCGTTCGCGGTAACCGTTGCCGTTCACGCCCGAGTACAACAGCGCCATGCCGATGCCATTGTCCGCGGTGCCGCCGACGAATGCCGTGTCGATATGCTTCCAGCCACCGTGCCGGGAGGTTTCCAGGGTGCTGCCGATTTCAGCGGAGGCTTTCTCCGGGATCGCGCGGGTCACGAAGTTGATCACGCCACCGACGTTCTGCGGTCCGTAACGCACGGAACCGGCTCCGCGAACCACGTCGATGCTGTCGAGGTTGCCGGAGGAAATCGGCGCCATCGACAGTTGTGGCTGGCCGTACGGGGCGAACGCTGCCGGCACGCCATCGATCAGCACGGTGGAGCGTGGCGACAGGCGCGAGGTCAGGCCACGCACGCCGACGTTCAGGGAAATGTCGCTGCCGCCGGTGCCGTTGGCTTCCTGCACTTGCACACCGGGCACGCGCTTCAACACGTCGCCGACATTCATCGCGCCTTGCTCGACCATCGCCTCGCGGCGGATCACGGTACGGGCGCCAGGGTGGTTTTGCACCACCGCGGCATCCGCGTCACCGAGCCAGTCGCCGACCACCTTGATGTCCGTCACGCCCAGTTCCAGCGGACCATTGGCAGCGGCACCGGGTGCAGGCAGCAAAGTCACCGAACCTTCGTCGATCTGGTAGTGCAGACCGCTGCCTTGCAGCAGCTGGCGCAGCGCGTCCTCGGGCGAGAGGTTGCCGTCCACCGCCGGGGCCTGTTTGCCGGCGACCAGCTCAGGGCTGAAAAACACCTGCAGCGAGGTTTGCTGGCCCAGTTCACTCAGGGCCTGACCCAGGGGTTGCGCCGGAATGTGAATAGCCTCGGCGGCAAAGGCCTGGGGCAGCGCAACGTTGACCGCCAGTGCGAGGACCAGGGGCAACCAAGGGAGTTTGTTGTTGTTAGCGGTGGTTTTTTTCACGTCGAACCTAGTCCTGTGGATCGCAAGAGTGTGCGTTTGTTAATGCAAACCAGTTGCAGTTGGACTAGAAGACGATGAACTCGAAAAAAAACCTGAATCTATTTTGAAATTATTTGCTGGCTGCCGTCATCGAGGGTCCGCACGGCCACCGGCAGAATGCTCGGCAAGGCCTTGAGCAGTGCGTCGGTGTTGTCGGATTTGAACACGCTGGTCAGGCGCAGATTGCCCACTTTATCGTTGCCGACGGTCAGCGGTTGCTCCCGATAGCGCGACACTTCTTCGGCGACGTCGCGCAGGCTGGCGTTGTTGAACACCAGTTTGCCGCTGCGCCAGGCGGTCAGTTCCGCAGGATTGACCGCATAGGCGGCGGCCACTTTGCCCTGGGCATCGACCCGCGTCCCCAGGCCGGCGGTGAGGCTGATGAATTCACTGTCGCCAGCCTCGCGGCCTTGAACCTTGACGGTGCCCTGCTCGACCACGACCCGGGTTTCAGAGGCGCCGCGACGCACGTCGAAGCGGGTGCCGGTCACTGTGACCTTGCCACTACCGGCCTCGACCACGAACGGCCGGCGGGTATCGTGTTCGACGCTGAACATCGCTTCGCCCTGCAGCAACTCGATGCGGCGCCGGTCCTGTTCATAGTGCACCTGGACGCGGCTACGGCCGTTCAGGTCGATCACCGAACCGTCCGGCAATGCCACCTGCTGTCGCTCGCCCAGGGCCGTGGAAAACTCGGCGGTGTAGATCGCCGGCTGATGCAACTGGCTGAACACGCCCAACCCGACCGCCACGGCCATCACACCGGCGGCCACCGCATAACGCACCAGCGGGCGACGTTTGCCGCGGGCCGGCGGGCTCTCGCACAAGGCCTGCAGACGCGCCGCAGGCAGCAGATCAGCCGCCGTCCACAGCCCCTCGAGCAATTGAAACTCGTCGCGATGCTGGGGATGCTCGTGCAGCCAGCGCTCGAAGCGTCGACGCTCTTCGACGTCCACCGCCGGCTCCTGCAAACGCACAAACCAGCGCGCCGCCTCGTCGCGAACCGTCGTTTGCCCGCACGCGCAATCACCAGTATCCATCATGGAAGTTCCTGTCTGGCCGGGGATGAGAAGGCGCGGCCGATCATGGTTGCAACCCGTCCAGACGGTCGCGCAAATGCCGCAGGGTGCGGATCATATACTTTTCCACCATGTTCTTGGACAGCCCCAGGCGTTCGGCGATTTCGGCCTGGGTCAGGCCTTCGATCTTCTGCCAGACGAACACCTTGCGGCAGTTGACCGGCAGTTCGCTGAGCGCCCGCTCGATGGAATCAGCCAACTGGATCGCATGCATGAAATGCTCCGGGTCGCCGGACGACGACACACTGTGATCGATCGCCTCCGACTCCATGGCGCCCCGCCGATCCTCACGCCGGTAACCATCCACCGCGATATTGCGCGCGGTCTGGTGCAAGTACGCCCGGGGTTGCTCCACCGCGGCCGAATCGGACTCAAGCACCCGCACGAAGGTGTCGTGGGCCAGGTCCTCGGCCTGCTGACGATTTCTCAGGCGACGGGTCCAGGTGCCAACCAACTCTTCGTAATGCTCGAAAAAGCCGTGTCTGCGGGGCAGCTTGGGGGTCATTGCGGCGTGCTGTGAAGACGGGGCGTGAATAGTAATGCTTCCTATTAACTGGAAGCAATGGATTCCAGACAGGTGCTGGTACGGCCAATTCCGGTTATCCGCAAAAAATGACGGGCAGCGAGTTGTGGCTCGTCTGCCCGCCCAAGGGGTTACACGGTGCTGACTTATCCCTTGTTCTCGTCAATCCCCGATTGCAACGTTTGCCTGTCGAAACGACCACCAAGGTTCCCGGGGCCGAATTTGATACCAAGCTCATCGACAATCGAGATCTCGGGTTTGCTGCCCTCGGTCCCCGGTTTTTGCGGCAGGTCGAATCCGCCCTTGACGCTGTAATCCAGGTTGCTCAAGGTCGTTGTACCAACCCCCGAGTCACCCAAACCGACACGGCCTTCGGCTGATGCAATCCGTGCTCCCGTCAGTTGCGTCGTGCCGCCGACGTTGAGATTCACTCCCTGTGTACCGCTGATGCCGGAAGCCTGGCCCACGCTGTCCTTGTATGCATAGGCGCCATCGAACTTGAGGGTAGGCTTGTAATCGAGCGCTTTGAATCCGCTGTTTTGCGCCAGTTTGTCCTGCTCGACCGGCGCTGCTTTTTTGCCGGTCAGCCCCAGGTCAAGATCAGCCTTGGTCGTGGTCTGGTGGTCCTGACGGCTTTCGACGCTCAGATTGCCGGCGACCGTGCCACCGACCTTCCCGGCATCGATCCGCGCCCCCGCCAATTGCACATCGCCTGCGCTGTTGAGCTCGACACTGTCCGCGGTGATCCGGCTGTTCTGCTCAGTCGTGCGGTTGAGCTGATCCACCCCGAGCTTGGCGCCGGCGTTCAACCCATAGTCAGTGGTCGCGACGCCTTCGGTGGCAGTGGGGGTGCTGCTGCCAAGGTTGCCCCCGGCCTTGAGTTCAAGACTCCTGTTGTTGCGGTTCTGCGTGGATTGGGCGGATTGCGCCTGGATCCCGCCCCCCCGTGCATCGAGACGCACATGCGGGGCGTCCGCCCGGGTGCCTTGCAGGTAGATCGAATCGCCGCCGAGACCGATCCTGTCCTGGCTCTTGAGCTGGACGCCCGTCAAGGTCTGCGCCGACTCATCAACCCGACCGGCATTGAAATTGATGCCTAGGGTGCCGGTCTTGGCGACGCTGTTTTCGGTGCTGGTTTTGCTGCCGCCCAGATCCAGGCCGCCCCCCAGATTGCTGCCCTTGACCAGGTGGGTGTCGCTGGCCGCTTGCAGACCGAGTTTGCCGCCGGCCTTGAGGTCTATCGCACCCGGTGTGTCGATCCGGGTCCCTTGCAGCAGCAGATCGCCACCGCTGCTCAGCTCTACCGGGCCTTGACCCTGGATATCGGCGACACGGGCCTGGCTGTCCCGGACCTGACTGCCTTTATGATCGAGCTGCACACCGGCACCGACAGTCGCATTGGTGGCGTTGGTGCCCGGCAGAGTGCCGACGTTCAGCGAGGCCTTGCCGCGCAGGCTGGATGTGTCACTGTCCTGACGGTCGTTGGCCTGATTCAGCGCCAGTTCGCCCCCGGTCTTGATCGTCACGCCGCCCTCCCCGCCATCGAACCGGCTGCCCTCGAACTGCCCGTCGCGCCCCAGGTTGATGTTCACCCCCTGGCTTCCGGCGTAACTGCCGACCACCGCGGTGGACGTGTTCTTCTGTGTCTGACGGCTGCCACCCTCACCGCTGCCCGCAACGTTCACATCCTGGCCGGTCTTGGTGTAGACCCGCACGTCAACCTTGGCGTCCAGCGCCCTATCGATGCTGCCTTCGGTGATGCTGGCGGCGTTGGCGATCAACCGGTCGGCGCTGATATTGACCTTGCCGGCGCTGGCTTCGTACCGGGTGCCCTGGTCTTGCAACGTGCCGGCGACCTTGACGTCTACCGTGCCGCCCTTGAACTGGCTGACCACATCGCTGCCGCTGCGCACCTGGCGGTCGGCATTTTGATGACCGATGGCGACGCTGACCCCGACATCAGGCTGACCGAGCTTGCCCAATGCGCCCACGTCCGGGATTTTTGCATCGATGGCGCTTTTGGCGGCGTCGGCGATGGGACGGGCGATGTCCTTGTACGCGAGATCGATGCCGACGCCTGCCTGCCAGTTGCTTTCCTTGTGTGTACTGCTGTCCGTGTCCTGCGCCACACGGTTGTCGATTTCACCGGCGTCGACCGCCAGGCCTTTGCCGGCACTGACTTGCGCCCCTTCAGTGATCAGTTTGTCGGCAGTGATGTTCAGGTTGCCGTTGCTCTGGACCTTGCTGGTTTGGGCAGTGGTGGTGTCGCGGGTGTCCCGGACCGTCGAATTCGCGAAGTCCAGGCCACTGCCTATCCGATCAAGGCCGCCGGTGTAGTTGAAACCGCCGCTGGTGTTGCGCCGGTCCGTCGAGGTGTGTTGACTGTCCTGTTCGGCCAGCAGTGCCACGGTTTTGCCCGTCAGCGACGTATCGCCCGCGGTGGCCGTGACCTCGGCACCCTTGAGCGTCAGGTCGCCACCTGCCGTCAGTTGCACGTCAGACCCGGCGAGGCTGGAGCCTTGCTGGCGCACTGCGTTGTCGGTCAGGGTTTGCGTCTTGTCTTCATAACGCACACCTGCGCTGTACTGGCCGGCCGCCGGCGTATTCTCCCTGGCGTAGGCATCCAGGCCGCGGCTGGCCGTGGTATTGCTGCTGTCGACGGAGTCCTGCGCCGAATGCACATTCAGATCGCCCGCCGCATCTGCCTTGAGCGTACCGCCCGCCTTGACCGTGGAGCCCGCCACTTCGATGTCCCTGGCGCTCTTGAGGGTGAGGTTGGTGTCCGACGCCAACTCGCTGCGCACCGTGGTGTTGTCCCGGGTGTTTTCGCGAGTTTCATTGTTGCTGATGCCGAAGAATTTGCTGTCCTTGTTGTGGCTGTTGAGATGGGAAGTGTCCTGCACCCCATCGATGATCAGCGAACCCTTGTCGCTGATGACGCTGGCCTCTGTGCCGCCGCGCACCTGGCTACCGCTGACGCGAACGTCGTCGGCCTTGACGATCAATTTGCCGGCGGCATTGATCGCGCTGCCCTCGTGCCGGGTGTTGCCCTGATCCGTATCGCCGGTCTTGCCAAAGAACCCGCCGCCGACCAGATCGCCGGAATAATTCTTTTTACGTATGAGTCCGATGCTGGGGACACCGGTGACTTCCACCTGTTTGGCGGCGATGTGGATATCCTGCTCGGCGGTCACTTGTGCGCCTTCAGTGCGCAGCAACCCGGCTGTGGTCAATGCGACGGTGTCGCCCTTCAACTGGGTGGTGACGTTACGTTGCTCTTCAGTGCGGTTATCCCAGCTTTCTTTCCACAGGTGTTTGCGGCGTTTGCCCTGCTCGGATTTCGTTGGGGTTTCGATGGCTGCGGTGAGGTGCAGATCGCCGCCGCTCTGCACCCGCAGGGCTTTCGCCGCCTCGACCCGGGCGCCTTTGAGTTCGGTGTCGCCACCCGAGGACAGATCAACGTCACGGCGGGCAATAATCTGGCTGCCGTGCTGCCGCGAATCGCTCTCGCTCTGGGCCTGCTCGTAGGTTTCCCAGGTAATGCCCAGGGTCTTTTTTCTCCAGTCGTCGCGTTTTTCCTGGAGCTTGCGGCTTTCGACGGTGGTCAGTCTCAGGTTGCGGCCGCGCCGACCTTGACGTCACGGCCACTGACATCGGCCGCCGCCAGAATCAGGTCCTTGCCGCTGTGCAAGCTGACATCGCCCTGGCTGCTGTTGCGCGCCAGCGCGCACCACCTCGAGGCTGTCCGGCACCGCATCGCCGCTGATGACGAGATCGCCGGCCGAACGAATCCGCACGCCGTCCCGACCGGCCACCTGCACCGGGCCGATTCGCACGCCCGCGCCTTCTGCGGTGCTGATAATGTTGATGCGCCCGGCCTGCATGGCGCCGAACAGGCGGGCGTCAATGCGGCCGTCGCCGCTGTCGCCGCTCGGGTCGACGTACCGCACCTGCCCGCTGGCGAAGTCCACGGAGTTGCGCCCGACCGTGAGGTTCAAGTCATCGCGGGCGCCAATTTTGCCCTCGCTGTCGATACGCGGAGCGATCAGGTTGATCGAGCCTTCGCTGTTCTGAAGACCCGCGCCCCGGATGCTCAGCTCCCCCGTGGCCTCGCGGGTGCTCAGGGCGAGCAGCTTGCCCTCGTTCAGCTCGGGACGCCCGACCAGGAGATGGGCGTTCGGGGTGTTGATGAAACCGGCGCCATTGAGCGATATGCCATTGGGGTTGGCCAGCACATAGTCGGCGCCACGGCCGAAGATTTCCTGGACACCATTGATGGCCGAGGCGTTGCGGCTGATCACTTCGTTGAGGATCACGCTCGCCGCCTGTCCCTGGAACTGCGGGTTGGCGGCCAGTTGTCCGGCGAGTTGCGACTGCCCGGCTTCCAGGGCGTTGTTCAGGACCAGGCCCTGGCGGTCGACGTTGTAGTCGAGGAACTGGTTATGGGACAGGCCGGAGCCGTTGGGCGCCACGATATTGACGATGGGCACGCCGTCCCGGGTTTGCAATTGCGCGGTGCCCCCGGGCCCGGGAGCGACCACGACTCCCGTCGCCAGGGCATTTGGCACAGGTGCAAGGAGAAACAGGCTGGCAATCGCCCAGCGCAATTTGCCACCGGGGGCGAGATGGAACACCAAGGGTTTTGCTGACATAAGAACCTCAAAATTCAAGTGCGATATCACGGCGCGCGGGAAGGACTGCCGTGGCTGGCGCGCACAGCACCCTCGGCAGTTTTGTTGGGTTCATAGTTGCAATCCCACGCGCATCAGCCAGGTCGGTGGCTCGTGCTTGAACTGGCTGGGCAGGCTGAAGCTGCGTTGGTAATCGAGGTCGACTTGCAGGCTTTTCCAGCTGAGGTTGACCCCGACGCTGCCCCCGCTCAGGCGTTGACTCGGGGCACCGCGATCGGCCTGGACCACACCGCTGTCCAGCCCCAGGCGCGGGGTGATCTGCACCGGCAAGTCGCTGCGCAACGGCAGCCGCAGGGTGTTGCGCCAGACCGCCCCGCTGGCGCCGGACGCGCCGTTGATACGAAATCCGCGCACCGCCGAATCGTCGGTGACCAGCAGTTGCTCGATGGCCGCAATGGGTCAGGGCTGTATTGCACATTGAGTTGGCTTTGCCATTGCCAGGCCTGCTGGCCCAACCGGCCGTTGCGCCACTGACCGAGGCCGGCGCGGTACTTGCGAAACTGCGCCTTGGGCTCGCGGTAGAGCCGGCGCTCGGCATCATCGTCCGCGCCAAACCACCGCAGGCCCTGGGCGTAATTGACGTCCAGGTTCCACACCGCACTGTCGAGCCAGAATAGATTCAGCCCGGCTTCGGCCACGGTCAGGGTCGGGCTCTGAATTCTCAGGTGCAAGCCCCCCAGGTGGCTGTCGACCTCTTTGTGGGCCAGTTGCAGATTGGCGCTGAGTTGATGGCCCTGGCCGCGCCATAACACCCGATCGGCGCGCAGGCTAAGCTGATCGGTGGTGCCGATACTTTGTAACGCCAGGTAGCCCAGCTTGAATGGCGCCCGATATTCCCCGTGGCTGGCAAAGACACTCCAGGTCCAGTAGCCGTAAGGAATGCTGTAATACAGGCTGGCGCTGCGGCTGTAGCGATCGCCCTGGTTGAGGGTGTCGCTGACGCTGACATTGAACACATCATTGATTTGCAGCGGCGAATCGAGTCCTAGATTGAGCGTATGACGATTGCGCCCGGTGATGGTGCTGCCGAGATTGTCCAGCCCCAGGTTCAACGCCCAGCGCGATTGATCGCGGGTGCGCGAGCGCAAGATGATCCGCGAGGCGCCAGGCTCGCTGCCGGGTGCGATGTCGGCGCTCAGGTCCACGGAGCGCAGGCGGTTCAATTGATCCAGACCTTGCTCCAGGTCTCGCAGGTTCAGCGCCTTGCCGAGCATCCCGGGAAATGCTCCGCCGAGGGCGACGGGCAGGCTCGGGTCGGCCAGTTCGATGGACTCGACGTAGCCTTCATCCACCAGGATATCCAGCGACTGCCCGGCCTCTGGTGTCGTACCGAGGTAGGGCCGACTGGCGATGTAACCCGCCTGCACATAGAGCTCGGTGATGGTCGCCAGCGCTTGGTTGATCTGGTTTACGCCCATGCACGGCGACAATGTCGGGTTGAGGCGCAGGTCGAGTGTCTTGCGGCTGATCAGCGTGACGCCACCGACGCGCACCTCGCTGACGGCCCAGCAGCGCTCATCGACAGCCAGTGTGTCGGCTGCCGCTGGCGCGGTCGCCGCGCCACTGAAACTGCCGCGTTCAAGTTGTCGGCGGCGTTGTTCCAGTTGCATCTGCTGCAGGTCGCGTTGTTGCTGTTGCTGCTGGCGTAATACTTCCTGTCCATGGGCGGAAGATTCGGCGGCATACAGCGGAAAAATACTCAAACCCAGCAACAAAGCAGGCAAGGACGAGCGAATATGGGAACGACGAGGTACAACGCGAATAGTATTCGGCACCTGACTTCCTGGCGTTTTCGAAAGGGCGTGATGCCGGTTCGTCTATGCGCTTAATAGTTAAAGCATCGTTGTATTTCTGCAATACGCTGATTACGGCTTTTAAACGCTTTCAAGTCTATTAATTACTCGAGCCTTACTTTCTTCCTCCAAAATCCTACCCATCCACTCCTACTTATTACTTTCAAACTAGCGCTTTCAACAGTCAACCTCCTACTTCCTACATACTAGTTCATGGCTTCCTACTGCCGACTTCTTACATCCAACTTTCAGCGTCCTACTTCCTACATAAACAGAGGAAACTAAAATCAATTGGTACAAAATATTAATGGATGGTGATCTTCGTGCTTAAAGGCAGTGAACCTGTTCGCGATGGCGAGCGCTCAGGCAATCGAGACGACAATGGATAAAATCACTGCCCCCTATGCTGTTGCCCGATCCCGGCCAACAGCAACGCCAACGCACCGCACAGCATCAAGGTTTCACCCAACGCCTGCCCCCAGGCTACAAGCATCAGCCCACCACCGATCAACAGGTAATAAAGCAAACCAAACAACGCGCCAGCCGTGCCCAACCGGTCGCCATAGTTCACCAGGGCCCAACCCAGGATGTTCGGGATCGCCATGCCGAACGCCAGTACCACCGGCAACATCGCCAGTACAAATACAATGCTGCCCTGCATCAGCCAGACGCCCAATCCACCCAGCAGCGCCGACACCGCCGCAAGCCGAATCAGCCGAGGGCCACTGTACCCTCGACCCAACAGTCGCTTGTTGAGCCAGGCACCGAGGCCGGACCCCAGGGCCAGGATCACGCCGCTGTAGCCGAACCATGACGCACTCAAGTCCAGTCGCTGAAACACGAAGGGGCCGAGGCTGTAGTAGCTGAACAGGGCAATGTTGAACAGCGCCACCAACAGCGTCGAGCGCCAGATATCGAGGTCCTGGAGCATTCTCCACAGCGTCTCGAACAGCGCCGGCACGGTCACGGTCTGTGGCCGGGTTTCCGGCAAGGTGCGCAGACACCACAGCCATAACATCGCGGCCACCAGCAATAGACATCCCACCACACCTCGATAGCCAAAGGCCTGAACCAGGCTCGCCCCGGTGAACAGGCCAATCGCCGGGCTGGCCGCCAGCGCGATGCCCATCAACGAAAAAACCTGGGCCAATTCCGCACCCTTGAAGCGGTCGCGCAGCAGGGTTTGCGTGACGACCGAACCCACCGCGGCACCGAAGGCCGCCAGTGCCTGGGCTGCCAACAAGGCAGTGAAGTGACTGATACTCAGCGCCAGTACCGATGCACCGATGTACAGCGCCAGCCCGATAAGTATCGTTGGCCGGCGCCCGATCCGGTCGCACATCCGACCCCACACCACCACGCCAAAGGCGAAGGCGAGGAAAAACACCGACAGGGTTTGTGCCGCCTGCTGCGGCCCGACGGCAAAGGCCAGGCCGATGTCGGCCAGGGCCGGGCTATACAGGGTTTGGGCAATTTGCGGAAACATCAGCAAGGCAATGGCCAATACCAACAGATTTCTGGAGTTCATGAAAACGTCGCTCTTTCAGGACAATTGCCGAATAGCATACGAAGTTACGCCTGTCGTATTATCAAGATCCTGACAATCTATCGATGAAATCGGACAAACCATGGCATGGCTCGATGCCCGCGCGCGATTCGATCCTGACGGCTACGCGGCCCCCGTTATCGGCATCGCGGCTGTCCTTGGCGATCACGATTCAGGCGTGCATCAGCATCAACGGGGGCAGCTGCTGTTCACCCGTCAGGGCTGCACGCGCATCACCCTGGCGCAACAGTTGTGCCTGTTGCCACCCTCCCGCGCCGCCTGGATTCCGCCCGGGGTTACCCACCGCGCCGTGATGCAGCAGAGCGTCGACTACCGCTCCATCTACCTGATTCCCGCGTTGTGCGCCGAACTGCCGCAAGAGACCTGCGTGATTGAAGTCAGCCCATTGTTGCGAGCCGTGCTGGAGCCGATGGCCGACGCCGACTTCGACAGCGATTGGCAGCGCGGCAAATTCTTTCATTTGCTGGGGCTGTGCCTGAGTGAAATCCGCGACGCCGCGCACCAACCGATGCTCTTGCCACTGCCCTGGGACAAACGCCTGGCACCGCTGCTGGCAACGCTCGAACAGCTGCCGCCGGAACTTCAAGTCCTGGAACGACAGATCGGCGCCAGCAGCCGAACCATCGGGCGAATCTTCCAGCGGGAAACCGGGATGGGTTTTCAGCAGTGGCGCCAGCAATGGCGGCTGATGCGCGCCATCGAACTCCTGGCTACCGGGCGCAACATCAGTTGCAGCGCTTTCGAACTGGGGTTTGCCAGTGACAGTGCATTCATTGCCTTCTTCAAGGACATGACCGGCATCACGCCGGGTGCCTGGCTGAAATAGTCGCCTGACGATCGGCAGCAAAAAGCAATTGCCACAAAATATTACATACGTCATATTACATATGTAATATAGGCCCGTTCCCCACAGGTAATTCTCCATGACCAGCATGCCCACTCTTGAACCCGACCTTGCTGTCTCGGTGACTACCGCCAAGCCTCGCCTGCTCAAGCGCCTGCTCCTGCTGACGGCCGCCATAACCGCGGTGGTATGCGCCGGGCTGTACGCGACTCACTGGTGGACCGCCGGCCGTTTCATCGAAGAAACCGACGATGCCTACATTGGCGGCGACGTGACGGTGATCGGGCCAAAGGTCGCGGGTTATATCGAAGAAGTGCTGGTCACCGACAACCAGCAGGTCAAGGCCGGCGACGTATTGATACGGCTCGATTCCCGTGACTACCGCGCCCACCTGGCCAAGGCCGAAGGTGCGGTGGCTGCCGAGCAAGCGTTGCTGGCCAACCTCGACGCCACCGAACAATTGCAACACGCGGTGATCGGCCAGGCTCGTGCCGGGATCGATGCCGCCGGCGCCGAGACGGCCCGTTCGCGGGATGACAACGCACGCTACAAACGCCTGGTCGGCAGCAATGCCGTCTCGGTCGAAAGTGCCCAGCGCGCCGACGCCACCTTCAAGACGGCCCAGGCATTGAGCGCCCGGGCCCAGGCCGAACTGCTGGCCGCACAACGCCAGCTGGCCGTCATAGACACCCAAAAACAACAAGCCCGCGCCGCGTTGATGCAGGCCCGGGCCGAGCGTGACCTGGCGCAACTGAATGTCGGCTACACCGAGCTGCGGGCGCCGATCGATGGCGTAATCGGCAATCGTCGCGCGCGAGCCGGCGCTTATGCCCAGGCCGGCTCACAACAGCTGTCGGTGGTGCCGGCCCGCGGGCTGTGGGTCGACGCCAACTTCAAGGAAGATCAACTGGCCCGCATGACGCCCGGCCAGCGGGTGATCATCCATGCCGACGTGCTCTCGGGACAGGAATTCCACGGTCACCTGGACAGCCTCGCCCCGGCCAGCGGCTCGCAATTCAGTGTGCTGCCACCGGAAAACGCCACCGGCAACTTCACCAAGATCGTGCAACGGGTGCCGGTGCGGATCCTGCTCGACCCGGCCGACGGCGTGCTTGGCCATCTTCGTCCGGGCCTGTCGGTGACCGCTGAAGTGGACACCCGCCAAGGGCCTGAAACCCCGGCCGTGGCCAGTGCACCATGAGCCGCGCCCTCGCCGCCCCCGCAGCACCCTTCGATGCCGCGAGCATGGCGACGGCGACCAAGGTCTTCGCCTTCGCCAGCATGTGCATCGGCATGTTCATCGCCCTGCTGGATATCCAGATCGTCTCCGCCTCGTTGCGCGACATCGGCGGCGGACTTTCGGCCGGCACCGACGAAACCGCGTGGGTGCAGACCAGTTACCTGATCGCCGAAATCATCGTGATCCCGCTGTCCGGCTGGCTGTCCCGGGTGTTCTCGACCCGCTGGCTGTTCTGCGCCTCGGCGGTGGGTTTCACCCTGGCCAGCCTGTTGTGCGGCGTGGCCTGGAACATCCAGAGCATGATCGCCTTCCGTGCCCTGCAGGGGTTTCTCGGTGGCTCGATGATCCCGCTGGTGTTCACCACCGCGTTTATCTTCTTCAGCGGCAAACAACGGGTGATCGCTGCTGCAACCATCGGCGCGGTGGCCTCGCTGGCACCGACCCTCGGGCCGGTGATCGGTGGCTGGATCACCGACATTTCGTCCTGGCACTGGTTGTTCTACATCAATTTGATCCCGGGGATTTTCGTCGCGGTGGCGGTGCCGATGCTGGTGAAGATCGACCAGCCGGAACTGTCGTTGCTCAAAGGCGCCGACTACCTGAGCATGCTGTTCCTCGCGCTGTTCCTCGGCTGCCTGGAATACACCCTCGAAGAAGGCCCGCGCTGGAACTGGTTCAGCGACAGCACGATCCTGACCACCGCCTGGATCAGCGGCCTGGCCGGCCTCGCCTTCATCGGCCGCACCCTGCACGTGGCCAACCCGATCGTCGACCTGCGCGCCTTGAAAGACCGTAACTTCGCCCTCGGCTGCTTCTTTTCGTTCGTCACCGGGATAGGCCTGTTCGCCACTATTTACCTGACGCCACTGTTTCTCGGCCGGGTGCGTGGTTATGGCGCGCTGGACATTGGCCTGGCGGTGTTCTCCACCGGCGTGTTCCAGATCATGGCGATTCCGCTGTACGCCTTCCTGGCCAACCGCATCGACCTGCGCTGGATCATGATGACCGGCCTTGGGCTGTTCGCCTTGTCGATGTGGGATTTCAGCCCGATCACCCACGACTGGGGGGCCAAAGAATTGATGCTGCCCCAAGCCTTGCGCGGGATTGCCCAGCAACTGGCGGTGCCGCCCGCCGTCACCCTGACCCTCGGCGGCCTGGCACCCTCGCGGCTCAAGCATGCCTCGGGATTGTTCAACCTGATGCGCAACCTGGGGGGCGCCATCGGCATCGCCGCCTGCGCGACCATCCTCAATGACCGCACCAACCTGCACTTCACCCGGCTGGCCGAAAACCTCAACAGCAGCAACGAAGCCTTGAACCAGTGGCTGGCCCAGGTCGGCACCAACTTCGCCGCCCTGGGCCAGAGCGGCGACGTCGGCGTCACCGCCAGCCTGCGTCAACTCTGGCTGCTGACCTACCGCGAAGCCCAGACGCAAACCTACGGCGACGCGTTCCTGATGATCATGGTCGGCTTCATCATCGCCACGGCGATGGTGCCCTTGATGCGCAAGGTGCAACCACCGGCCGCGCCGAGTGTGGATGCTCATTGAGCGCGCCCGTGGGTCTACACGTCAGATCAATATCACTGGAGGCTGCGCGGCCTCCAATCAACCAGTCAATAACGACGCACCCTCTTGAACCGGCCCTGTTGTGACACCTGGAACTCGACAACCCTATTGAACCTGAACCACGATCTGTGATTTCAAATCGCTCACCATCGAACCAATCACTGAACTCATGCCTTTGAAATCATCAGGACTGCACAACGCACTGGGGTTGTAAAACTTTAAGTATCGACGAACGACCACTGCGCCTGGCTCTTTTGAGTAATTGGAGATGTACTCAAACTTTTGATGGCGCAAGGTCATCGACTTAGGCACCGCGACAATACTGACCTCTTTTGCAAACTCAAAACGCGCCTGCTCTTCAGTCTCTCCCGAGATGCAGGTAAAGGCCTGACCACGATCGCTCTCCGCTGCGAACGTAAAAACGTTCTGCGCAATACCTCCAGCGAAGCTGCTCATAGTGAAAACGCCCGTAGGCCCGGGAAAGCCAACCAGATTCTCCGCCAGACCGACCATTTTTATTGAAAGTTCGTTAGTGCCAGCCTCAAGTTGGGTGGCGCTGAACTCTCCTTTACCCGTCTGTCCGTAGCTCGCCAGGACTTGTTGCACCCACTGGTTTCTATCAACGGCGCTCATGGAGTTAACAGCGTAACGATTGGGTTCTGCTGCCCAACCTGTGATTTGGGATGAGTGAGTAAAGTCGGCGTCACCGTTTGCGCGAACCTTGAACACCGTGTTGCTCTCAATCTTTCCGTCCTGTGTGGAAGGTGTACGTCCCAGCGTTCCTGACTTGCTGAAAACGACAGGTTTATCCAGATTGAAAATAGGCAGATAACCGCCCGCAACTCCTTCTGCGGTCGAGTCCAGATAAAGGTCCAAGGTCGGAATATAGGTAATTACATGATTGATCACACCCAGGGTTGGCACCTTGGGCAAGGTATAGGCATTCTCGGCGTTAAGCAGCGCAGGCGTGCTCTCTATAGCCACTGCCGCGAGCAATGACTCCAACAACACTACGTGATCTTTGCAGTCACCATAGCGATTGGCCAGAATCGTTTCGACCGGATTAGGCACGACACTGCCCGCCCCCACATAGACTGCGACATAGCGGATATTTTTTCGTACCCAATCATTCAGGGCAATCGCTTTGTCCCGAGGGTCAACCAGATGGGCGGTTATCGTTTGTGCCAACTGACTGATGTCTGCTGTTACACGACTCTTCGCCCGGGCATCGTAAGCCTGGGCAAAGGCCTGGAAGTCAGGAAATGTAGAAACTGCCAAATACTGACCGTAATCCTGGTAAGCGACAGAGCCATGTTCGATACGAGCTTTTTTGTCAGGGATATTGTCCCACCGGTAAATGGTCCGTCCCGCCATAGTGACAGGATCGCTGGCCTTGAAGCCTCGAGCATCGGCGTACAATGGCATGCTCCGCGGCAAGTCATAAACAAGCGTGTACCGCTCGGTTGGGTGAAATGTGGGATGCGATAACGACTCGAAGTGCTGCGGGAACAGTGCAGTGTTGCGATGAGTTTTGTATCGAATGGAAAGACGGTCACCCACGGCGACGTCGGGAAAGATGACCACCTTGACCAATGTATCCTGAAACATTGGTGCGTCCGCTGAACCGCGCTCTTGCTGCTCTTTGATCTGGTCAGGCTTGACCACAAACTTTCGACCATCCGGCTTTTGTGTGAATGCCTCGACGACCTCCAGGCTTTCCAAGGTGCGGTTGTAGCTCAAATGATGCTGTGCATAAACGTTAATGGCGCGTTCTTCGTTAATCAAGATCACTATGTCATTGGTAGCCATGAAGCTGCCGTCTGCGTTAATGACATGCTTGCGAATATCTTTTTCGATGGTGATCGAGGTGTCTGTGCCATCGTTGTTGGCCAACGCGGAGGTTACTGCCATAAGACAGCAGGCGATGAAACCAAGTAATCGCACACACTGGAAGATATAAAGTCGCATATGAACACACTTGATAAATTAGATGTGTTCGCAATATACCGCAGCATTACATCGAAAAGTGCGCCCCCTCGACGCTGAAAGCAGAATCAGAACACTCCTACATTGGTCCTACAGAAACGTCCTTCAAATGTCCGTATTCCGTTTCATCCTTGCCACGGCGATGACGCCCTTATAAGTAAGGTGCAACTACGGGCCGTGGCGAGTGCTCAATGAATCTTGCGTGTCACTCCTGCGGCATCTTGCGAAAACCAACCGCCAACCGGTTCCAGCTATTGATGGTGGAAATCGCCACGGTCAGGTCGACCATTTCCTTGGGCGTGAACTGGGCCGAGACCAATTCATAGTCTTCATCCGGCGCGCGGGTCAGGCTCAGTTGGGTCAGGGATTCGGTCCAGGCCAGGGCGGCGCGCTCGCGGGGGCTGAAGAATGGCGTCTCGCGCCAGGCGGTCACGGCGAACAGGCGACGCGGGGTTTCACCTCCCTTGATTGCATCGGCGGTGTGCATGTCGATGCAGAAGGCGCAGCCGTTGATCTGCGAGGCGCGCAGCTTGACCAGTTCGATCAGCGACTGTTCCAGCGGCAGCTTCGACACCGCGGTCTCCAGGGCGATCATGGCTTTGAGGGCGTCGGGGGACGCCGTGTAGAAATCGATACGAGGTTGCATGGTGAACTCCGGTAACAAAGGATGTGGCGTTACGTTAATCCCGCACCGGCATGGAGCAAATAGCCAATTATTGGGAAGTCGAGGATGCCAATGGCGGCCTGCTCGATTGCAGCCGCCAGCGTGATCGTCGAACTCCTACGTCCGATTGCGCAACCATTGCAGGAACCCCCTCTTCGCCTCGACCTTAGGCACTTCCTGGGTGAGCGTGCGCGCCTTGTTCAAGCGGAAATCCAGCAGCGCTTTCATCGCCTCGCTGATGTCATGCCGCGCATCCAGGCAGGGTTTGAGGTATTCCTTCTCGATCCGGTACAGGCTGCAGAAGGTCTTGGCGGTGAATTGCGCCGGGAGCGCCGTATCGGACACTATCCCGCCCTCGCCGATCACCTCGCCCGGCCCCATGCGTCCGGACTCGAACATCACGCCGCCACGGCTCAGCTCCACCGAGACCACGCCGGATTCGATGATCAACAGATGATCGCTGACCTCCCCTGCCGCCAGGATCAGTTCCCCGGCGCGGAAGGTTTGCAGGGTCATGTTCTGGCTGAAGGTTTCCTTCTCTTCCTGACGCAGGGTCGAGAAGATGGTCGAGGTATCCAGCAATGCCCGTGGCCGTGACAGGTTGACCGGGGCATTCGATTCGACGCTCGACAACAGGCTGACGCCGCAGGCATGCAAGTGCCGGAACGCCAGGTCGAACAGCTGGTTGCGCACCATGCGTTTCTGATCCATGGACTCGACGAAACCGCTGATTTCGTATTCCATCCCGGCGCTGCTGGCGCTTTTCAACGAGACGCTGGGCGCCGGTTTGCTCAACAACTGGCGGCAGCCCTGCATGGCCCGTTCCAGGGCTTCGATCACCGTGTTCGGTCGCGCATGGGGGCTCAGTTGCAGGCTGATCGAGACGCCGAAAATGTCGCTCGGGCGGCTGAAGTTGATGATCTTGGCCTTGGCCGCCAGCGAATTGGGGATCACCGCCATGCTACCCTGGGCGGTTTGCAGGCGCGTGGCGCGCCAGTCGATGTCGGTGACCCGGCCTTCGGTGCCGTCGATGGAGATCCAGTCATCCAGTTGATAGGGTTTGGTGGTGTTGAGGACGATGCCGGAGAACACGTCACTGAGGGTGCTTTGCAGGGCCAGGCCGACGATGATCGCCAACGCGCCGGACGTGGCCAGGACGCCCTTGACCGGGAGTTCGAGCACGTAGGCCAGGGCGGCGATGACGGCGATCAGAAAGATCACCGCGCCGAGTAAATCCTGCAACAGCCGCCCGGTGTGCCCGACCCGCTGCATCATCGCCGCGCCGATCAGCACCGTCAGGGTTCGCGCGGCGAACAGCCACCAACCGATCTGCAAACCGACCGCTGCCAGGTGCAGCGGGATGTTGTCAGCCCAGGGTGCCGGCTCCAGCGGGTTCAGGCCTTCGTTGAACAGCACGACGCTGAACAGCGAGAAAATCACCAGGCGCACCACCAGTTTCCAATGACTGCCATTGGCACTGATCAACCGCCACAGGCCGAGATCGATCAGGACCAGGGCCAAGGCGCAGAGCAAGGGGTGATCGGTGAGCAGGGACAACATCGAGCGACTCCAGACACGTGCGGATGGGCACAGTGTAGGAGGATTTGATGCCTTCAGAACAACACAAAACACTGTAGGAGCAAGCTTGCTCACGATGGCGGTCTGACAGTCACTGATTCGGTGACTGCTCTACCGCTATCGCCAGCAAGCCGGCTCCTGCAGAGGGCGATGTGTGTCAGGGGTTACTTGCTGCTGGTCAGCGCGTTATAGCTGGTAAACAGGTTGCGATAGTCCGGGATGTGGTTGGAGAACAAGGTGCCCAGGCCTTCCACGTCGTTGCGCCAGTCGCGATGCAGCTCGCACGCCAGGCCGAACCAGGTCATCAATTGCGCACCCGAGGACGACATGCGGTCCCAGGCCGATTGCCGGGTCAGTTCGTTGAACGTACCGGAAGCGTCCGTCACCACAAACACGTCGAAGCCTTCAGCCAACGCCGAGAGTGCCGGGAACGCCACGCACACCTCGGTCACTACGCCCGCGATGATCAGTTGTTTCTTGCCGGTGGCCTTGATCGCCTTGACGAAGTCTTCGTTGTCCCAGGCGTTGATCTGGCCAGGACGGGCGATGTAGGGCGCATCCGGAAACAGCGCCTTGAGCTCGGGCACCAGCGGGCCGTTGGGGCCGGTTTCGAAACTGGTGGTGAGGATGGTCGGCAACTTGAAGTACTTGGCCAGGTCGGCCAGGGCCAGCACGTTGTTCTTGAAACGGTCCGGTTCGATGTCGCGCACCAGAGACAGCAGGCCCGCCTGATGATCCACCAACAGAACGGCGGCGTTATCCTTGTCGAGACGTTTGTAAGAAGTAGTCATGGGGAAATCCTCGCTTTTTAATCGATGCCTGAAGTGCAGGCGTGAGTGAACTCTGTTTTTTCGTCAAATGCGGTCCGGCAAGCGTAGTCAGCCAAACCTGGCCCGCCACAGCGATGTCGCATTGATTCAACCGTGCATCTGGCCGAACCGGCCGGATTGGAAGTCGGCGAACGCCTGGTGAATCTCCTGCTCGCTGTTCATCACGAACGGACCGTGACCGACGATCGGCTCGTCGATCGGTTCGCCACTGAGCAGCAACACCACGGCGTCGTTGTTGGCTTCCAGGCTGAGCTGATGGCCGTCGCGTTCGAACAACGCCAACTGCCCTTCCCGCACCGGCTCCCGCCCGTTGACCTGAACCGTGCCGCGCAGCACCACCACGGCGGTGTTGCGCCCTTCGTGCAGGTCCAGGGTCAGCAACTTGCCGGCGTTCAAGCGAAGGTCCCAGACATCGATCGGCGTGAAGGTCCGCGCCGGGCCGGTGTGGCCGTCGAACTCGCCGGCGATCAAGCGCAGGCTGCCGGCGTTGTCTTTGAGCGGGATGCTCGGGATGTCGCCATCGAGGATCGTCTGGTAGCCGGCGTCGGCCATTTTGTCCTTGGCCGGCAGGTTGACCCACAGCTGCACCATTTCCAGGGTGCCGCCGCTCTTGGCGAATCCTTCGGAGTGGAACTCTTCGTGGAGAATCCCCGACGCCGCGGTCATCCACTGCACGTCGCCTGGGCCGATCTTGCCGCCGCTGCCGGTGGAGTCGCGGTGCTCCAGCTCGCCCTTATAAACGATAGTCACGGTTTCGAAGCCGCGGTGCGGATGCTGACCAACGCCACGACGTTCGGTGGTCGGGGTGAAATCAGCGGGGCCAGCGTGATCGAGCAGCAAGAACGGGCTGATGTGTTTGCCCAGGTTGTCGTAGGAAAACAGCGTACGGACCGGGAAGCCGTCGCCGACCCAATGGGGGCGTGGGCTGGTGTAGATACCGATGATGTTTTTCATCTTGCCTCCGAAATCTGTGGTGTGATGCGATGGATAAAGCTTAAATCCAGCGCCTTTGATGCACTAGACTGCAAAAATCAGCCTTAGCGTTCTATCTGGAGAACGATGATGGAAGACCTCAACACCCTCTACTACTTCACCCAAGTGGTGGAACACGGCGGTTTCGCCCCGGCCGGACGGGCGCTGGACATGCCCAAGTCCAAGCTCAGCCGGCGTATCGCCGAACTCGAAGAGCGCCTCGGGGTGCGCCTGCTGCACCGCACCAGTCGGCAATGTTCGCTGACCGAAATCGGCCAGGCCTATTACCAGCGCTGCCTGGCCATGCGCGTGGAAGCGGAAAGCGCCGCCGAACTGATCGAACGCAACCGCTCCGAACCCCAGGGGCTGGTGCGCATCAGTTGCCCCACCGCGCTGCTCAATTCCTGGGTCGGGCCGATGTTGACCCGCTATATGCTCAAGTACCCCTTGGTGGAATTGTTCATCGAAAGCACCAACCGCCGGGTCGACCTGATCCACGAAGGGTTCGACATCGCCCTGCGGGTGCGCTTTCCGCCGCTGGAAAACACCGACATGGTGATGAAGGTCCTGGGCAACAGCACCCAGAGCCTGGTGGGCAGCCCGGCGTTTTGCGAACGCCTGTCGGCACCCGCGGCCCCGGCCGACCTCAGCGGTCTGCCAAGCCTGCATTGGGGCGCGGCGCAGCGCGAGTATCAATGGGAACTGTTTGGCACCGACGGCGCCAGTGCGGTGATTCGGCATGCGCCGCGGATGGTCACCGATGACCTGTTGGCGCTGCGTCACGCGGTGCTCGCGGGGATCGGCATCGCCCACCTGCCCAACGTGGTGGTGCGCGATGACATCGCCGCCGGACGCCTGGTGGAGCTGGTGCCGGGCTGGGCGCCCAGGTGCGGGATCGTGCATGCGATATTCCCGTCGCGCCGCGGGTTGCTGCCGTCAGTGCGGGCGTTGATCGACTTTTTGGGGGAGGAGTTCAGTCATAGCGATATTGCTTAGGGCTGCGGGGGGAGAGCTTAAGATCTTTTGATCTTGATTCGTGACTTGCGGTAAACATTGCTTTGCCGATCCAGCGGTTTTTCTCAAGGATGCAGGCGGGGATACTCGTGTCCATTCCCACTGCAACCCCTGGAGTCATTGATGTCTATTCCCGCATTCGGTCTGGGTACGTTTCGCTTGCAAGGCCAGGTGGTCATCGATTCGGTGAGCACTGGCCTCGAGCTTGGTTATCGAGCCATCGATACCGCGCAAATCTACGAGAACGAAGCCGAGGTCGGCCAAGCCATTGCCGCCAGCGGCGTTGCCCGTGAAGACCTGTTCATCACCAGCAAGATCTGGGTCGCCAATTTCGCCAGGGACCGCCTGATCGACAGCCTCAAGGAGAGTCTGCAGAAACTGCAGACCGATTACCTGGACCTGACCCTGATCCACTGGCCGTCGCCGGAAGACCAGGTGCCGGTGGCAGAATTCATGGGCGCCCTGCTCGAAGCCAAAAAACTTGGCCTGACCCGGCAGATCGGCGTGTCCAACTTCACCGTCGACCTGATGCAACAAGCGATCGCTGCAGTCGGTGCCGAGAACATCGCCACCAACCAGATCGAACTGCACCCGTACCTGCAAAACCGCAAGGTCGTCGAGTTCGCGCAGAGCCAGGGCATCCGCATCACCTCGTACATGACCCTCGCTTACGGTGAAGTCCTCAAGGACCCGGTCATCCGGCAGATCGCCGATCGCCTGCAGGCGACACCGGCACAGGTCACCCTGGCCTGGGCCGCACAAATGGGTTACGCGGTGATTCCCTCGTCCACCCAACGCGCCAATCTGGCGAGCAATCTGAAAGCCAGTGCGATGAAATTGAGCGACGCCGACATGGCCTTGATCGCGGGCCTGGATCGCGGCCAACGCTTGACCAGTCCCAAAGGTATTGCCCCGGACTGGGACTGAACGTCAGCCCTGGGCAAGGCTTCGATCCAGGCGCGTCATGGCCTGTTGCAACTGATCGACGGCCTCGTCGATCAGTGCCACGCGGCCGTCGCCACAGGCCCGCTCCAGTTGCTCGCAACACTGGGTCAGCCGGGCCGCGCGAACCATCAGCGCGCCGCCCTTGATCCGGTGCGCCAGGATCGGCAAGTCATGGAGATTGCCACTGGTGTGCAGCTGCAACAGAAGCTCGCGGTCATCGCGGTTGGTCACGGCCAGATCGCGCAGCAATTGTTCGATCAGCTCACGGTCCGCGCCGACGTAGAGTTCCAGGCCGCTCAGGTCGATCTCGGCCGTCGCAGGTGCTGCAGGTGCTGCAATCACCTTGGGTCCCTCGCCCGCAAACCTCGATGCCAACCATGCACTCAGATCGGCCAGCCGGATGGGTTTGAACAGGCAATCGTCCATCCCCGCTTCGATGCAGCGGATCTTTTCCTCGGGCTGCGCATTGGCGGTAAACCCCAGTATCCGCGTCGGTTGCAATCCCTGGACCCGCTCGTCATCGCGAATCGCCCCCGCCAATTCATAGCCACTGCTCACTGGCATGTTGCAGTCGGTAATGATCAGATCGAACTCATGTTCGCGCCATTGCGCCAAGCCGCGCGCGCCGTCCTCGGCCTCGAGCACCTGGTGCCCCAGAAAGCTAAGCTGCCGTGACAGCAACAATCGATTGGCCGGGTAATCGTCTACCACCAGGATCAGCAGCGCCCGGGTGGGCACCTGAACTTCACTGGCGCACGACTCGCGCGAAGGCAACGGCTGCAACGCCTCCAGTTCCAGGCTGACGTCGATCCGGGTGCCCTGCCCGAGGACGCTGTCGAGCTGCAAGCGACCGCCCATCATTTCACACAAGGAACGGCTGATCACCAACCCCAGGCCGGAACCACTGCGGCCGGACTGCTGGCTGTTGCCGGCCTGAACGAACGGACTGAACAACCGCAGCTGATCCACGGTGCCGATGCCGATGCCACTGTCTTCGATGCACACACTGACCGCCAGATGCCCCGACACAACAGGCTCGACCCGCAGCGTCAGGCTCACTTCACCTTGGTGGGTGAACTTGATGGCGTTGCTCAACAGATTGGACAGCACCTGCTTGAAGCGCGTGGGGTCGATCAACACGTCGCAGTCGCTGTGCCGGTCCAGATCGACGCGCCACTCCAGGTGCTTCTGCCGTGCCAGGCCCTCGAAAACCCGACACACCGATTCCACCAGTGTCCGCAAGTTGGCTCGCTCAGGGGTCAACGACAAATGCCCGGATTCGATGCGGGCGATGTCCAGGATGTCGCCGATCAACGCCAGCAATTGTTGCCCGGCATTCGACGCCACCTCGATGGCCGAACGGTCGGCAATACCTTCATCGGCACGTTTCTGCGCCAGTTCGAGCATCCCGAGCAGGGCATTCATCGGCGTGCGGATCTCATGGCTCATGTTGGCCAGGAACGTGGTCTTGGCTCGATTGGCCTCGTCGGCGGCGTCCTTGGCGTCCTGTAGCTGGCTGAGCAACAGCTGGCGCTGGCGGATCTGCCGGCGCTGATAACCGATCCAGACCAGGGCGAGCACCAACAAGGCGCCAGCGCCGGCAAATGCCTGAATAATGGCCTGGCGATGACGCAGCCAGAAGCTTTGCTCCACCATCAGGTCATTGCGCCAATAGAGCGTCAGGTCATCGATTTCTTCAGGGGCGATACTGAGCAGCGCCTTGTCCAGGATCGAATGCAGTTCAAACGCTTCGCGACGGGTGGCCAGGGTACTGCGGGCGGGATCGGTGCCGACGGTGCTGGTTACCCGCAGCTGCCCCCGATAACGCCGGGAAATCATGTAGCGGGCAGCGATCAACGAGTTGATACCGCCGTCAGCCTTGCCCCGGGCGACCATGTCCATCGCATCCGCGGTCAGGGGGGCATTGACCAGCCTGATCTGCGGGAAATGCTGACGAATGAATTCACCGGCACTGTTGCCCTGGGTGACCGCCAGGGTTTTGCCGGCCATTTCATCCAGGGTCGTGGGGTTGTTCGGCCCCGAGCGAGTCACCAGCACATTCGGGCTGGTGAGAAACGGCCGGGTGAAGCGCAAATCGGCCTCGCGCTCGAGACTGGGACTGATCCCCGCCACAAGATCGACTTCTCCGGTCTTGAGCGCCTCCAACATCTCGGCGATCGATCTGGCAGGCCGTATATCGAACTGCAGGCCGGTGCGCAGACTGATTTTGTCCAGTACATCCGCGCTGATGCCGCGGAACTTGCCATCGCTGTCGATAAACGAAATCGGCAGGATGTTTTCGTTCATCGCCACCCTGGCTCGCGGATGTCCATCCAGCCACCGCTGCTCGGCCTCGCTCAATTGCAGCGCTTGCGTACCCGGGATGGACGTCCCGCTGGCGCCCCATCGACGCAGGATGTTCATCCGTTCATTGGTGCTCACCGCCGCCAGCGCGCTGTTGACGATGCGATGCAAGGGTTGATTGTCGCGGGTCATCGCGAATGCAAAGAGACCGGGCTCCATGGGCGAAAAATCGGCCAACTGCACGTTGTTCAGATAGTTCTTGCTGATCAGGTAATGAGCGCTGATCGCGTCGCCCAGATAAACGTCCGCTTGCCCGAACGCTACGGCCCCCACCGCACTCAGGGTAGAGGGAAACAATTGGACGCTGGCCTCGGGGTAGAACGCCTGCACGTCATGCGCAGGTAAATAGTGGTACAGCGTCGCGAGCCGTTTGCCGGCCAGGTCCGGGTCCAGCGGCGGCGATGACTCAGTGTGCGTCACCAGCACCGGCTGGTCGACGGCATAGGCACTGGACATGCGCAGCGCTGTGTTTTCGGCCTCATATCTGTTGGCCGTGCCGAGCAAGTCCGCGCTACCTTGCTTGATGGCTTGCACCGCGTCCTCTCGCGATTCGTACCGCTGCACGTCGATCTCTACGTGCAGCAGCTGCTGCAACAGACCGGCATAGTCAGCGGTCAATCCCTCGTAATCAGTGCCGGTGGTGGTGATGTCGAAGGGCGGATAATCCGGTGCGGAGACGGCGAGCACCAATCGGCCCTTTTGCCGCAGCCAGCGTGAATCGGAGTCTGACAGTTTGGCGACTTGCCCCTCGGCACTGGAGCGCCCCAGCAACGTCAGTGTCTGCGGCTGCGCACAGACACTCGAGATCCAGAAGCATCCCGGTAGCAGCAGGCATGCCAGGCTGCGCCAACGCCGCAAGGTGCTCATTCAGATCAAGTGATTGCGCATGGCGAAATCCCTCAGGTGCACCGGGGATTCCACATTGAGTTTTTCTATGGTCCGGGTCTTGTAGGTGCTGACCGTCTTGTGGCTCAGGTTCATGATTTCGGCGATGGCCTTGTTACTCAGGCCACGGGCCAGATACTGGAAGATCGTCAATTCCCGGTCGGAGAGTTTGTCGATCAACTCTTTTTCGCTACGTTGCAAGCTGTTCAACAACACCGAGCTTGAAGGCAGCCTCGCGAAATAACTATAACCGGCCATGACCGCCTGCACGGCCTTGTGCAAATGTTCCAGATCATTGGCCTTGGACACATACGCCACGGCACCGGCACACATGCAACGCCCCTGATAAAACAAGCCTTCCTGGGAGGTGAACACCACGACCCGGCACGGCACGTCACCGGACTGGATCCGCGCCAGCACCTCTAGCCCGTCCAGCGAGGGCATGATCAGATCCAGTATCACCAGCTCCGGTTTATGTTCGCGGATCATCGGCAAGACTTCGTTACCGTTGGACACCTCGTAGATCTGTTTGAACCCCTCCTGTCCGAGCAAGATTTTCACTGCAGCGCGAACCACCGGATGATCGTCCGCTATCAGCGCTGACTTCGCTGACTTCATGGCAACTCCCTGTGCAAAGGCACTACGAATGGGCAATCACTGCCCTTGGGCCGGGCCCGGGTTAACACAACGGCTGCGCAGAGACTGTTGCATGGAATTTCAGGTGAATCTACCTGACAGAAATGACAGTGCCGACGAACGGTTCGGGGCAATCGACGATTGCCATCAGCCGTTCAATGGACGCCAGATCCGGCAGCGAACCATGGCTCACTTGAACCTTCTGCTGCCCGCAGGCCGGAATCGGCGGCAATTGCGCCTGTTGGCCGTCGTAGATCAAGGCGTAATGGACCTGCGGGTGATCGCGGAAAAAATCGAGCAAGTCCAGCGCGCCGCCGGCCAACGAGGCATTGATGACCACCACATCGAATGGCGTGGCGCTGTATTCGACCAGCGTCAGCAGCTCCGGCAGGTGTTGCACAGGTGCCACCCGGTGGTAGCCAAGCTGGTTGAACAGGCGCTCGATTCTCATCCGCTGAAAATGTTGCTCGTCGGCAATCAGGATACGTAACGCTTTGTTCGACAACAGAGGCCCCCGGCAGGGTGTTTCGTGAGGGCACAAGGCTACGGAAGAGTGGGCAAGCTTTCTGTAGGACTATTCCGAAAATCGGGAGTGCCTGATCTGGTGTCGTGTAGGGATGTCGGGTGGCGAGCGAGTAACTGCTGCACTGGGGGTGGGGAAATTGCGAGGTTCGTAAGGTAGGGGGCTGGGTGCAGAATTTGTATTGTTCTTTCGGGCCTCTTCGCGGGCAAGCCCGCTCCCACAGGGGATCCCGGTCGTACACAAAATTTGTGTTCACTGGTGATCCAGTGTGGGAGCGGGCTTGCTCGCGAAGGCGGCTTGATAGGCGCTACATATTTAGCTGGCAGTCGCGAGCAGCAAATCCATCACCGACCGCCCCTGCCCCCGCGCCCTGCCATGGTCATACAACGAACCGGCAATCTCATCGGCACGAATCGGCAGGATCGACAACAAGGTGTCGCTCAAGCCGTGACTGGCCTGGCAGAAGCCCTGCATGTAGATGCCGGCCTTGCAGCGCTCGTCGGTGATGAGTTTGTAGTTGCGATCCACTTCGAAATCGCCCAGGTATTGTTCCAGAGGGGCCAGCAGCTTGCGGTGCATCTGCCGCTCGTAACCGGTGGCGAGCACCACGGCATCGTAATGCCGCACCGTCACTTCACCGGTGGCGTTGTTGCGCACGGCCAGTTCGATGCCGCGCTCGGTGGCGGTGGCTTTTTCCAGGGTGGTCAGGGTGCGGAAGGCATGACGGGCGATGCCCGAGACTTTCTGTCGGTAGAAAATGCCGTAGATGCGTTCGATCAGGTCGATGTCGACCACCGAATAATTGGTGTTGTGGTACTCGTTGACCAGACGCTCGCGCTCGCTGCTCGCCTGCTGGAACACCAGGTCGGTGAACTCCGGCGAGAACACTTCATTGACGAACGGGCTGTCATCGGCCGGTTTCAGTGCCGAGCCGCGCAGGATCATGTCCACCTGCACCGACGGGAAGCTGTCGTTCAAGTCGATGAAGGCTTCCGCCGCGCTCTGCCCGCCGCCGATGATCGCAATGCTCATCGGTTGGTTGTTCACGCACGGCTGTTTGGCCATCTGGGCCAGGTACTGGGAGTGATGGAACACGCGACTGTCATTCTTCAGCGCCTTGAACACTTCGGGAATGCGCGGGGTGCCGCCGGCGCTGACCACCACCGAACGGGTGGTGCGAACGTGCTGCTGACCCTGGGTATCGCGGGAGATCACCCGCAGCGCTTCGACCTGCTGGTTGTGCAACACCGGCTCGATCGTCAGCACTTCTTCACCGTAACGGCTCTGCGCTTCGAACTGCGCGGCGACCCAGCGCAGGTAATCGTTGTACTCCATGCGGCACGGATAAAAGGTGCCGAGGTTGATGAAGTCCACCAGACGACCGTGGTGCTTGAGGTAATTGACGAACGAGTAAGGGCTGGTCGGGTTGCGCAGGGTCACCAGGTCCTTGAGGAAGGAAATCTGCAGCTCGCTCTGGGTCACCAGGGTGTTGCCGTGCCAGCGATAATTGGCCTGCTTGTCGAGAAACACGACATCCAGTTCGCCCTGGCTCGGCCCGCGCTCTTGCAGAGCGATGGCCAGCGCCAGGTTCGAAGGGCCGAAACCGACGCCGATCAGGTCGTGAACGATGGGCGATGCAATTGCCTGTGTCATTTCCAGTGTCCTCTGGATGATCCCCCCAGCAGCGGGGCGTAAGCCTGAATGACCTGACCGGCCTGGAGCAGGACAGCAGATCGTCTGTTGATAGGGAACGAGGACAATGAAACAAAATTTAATATAGTTTTTTCACGGGCCCGACGCGGTCAATGGGCATCCCACTGCCGCATCCGTACGCGGCAATGCTTCATGGCATTGACGATGTGCTTCTCCACCAGGGCCCGGGAAATCCCCAACTGTTCGGCGATCTCGGGGTGGGACAAACCCTCGATCTTGCGCAGCAGGAAACTCTCGCGGCATAGCCGCGGCAGTTCCGCCAGGGCGCGCTGGAGCATGTCCAGGCGCTGACCGTGATCGAGACTGTTGTGCGGCGAGGGGGTGAAGTAGCGTTCTTCGTTGTCGAGCACTTCCAGCGACTCGACCTGACGCAGGGCATTGCGCCGATGGTCATCGATCACCAGATTCAGCGCGGTGCGATACAGGAAAGCCCTGGGCTGCTCGATCGGCGTGTCGCTGGAACGCTCCAGAATCCGCAAATAAGCGTCATGCACCACATCTTCGGCCACCTGACGGTTGCCCAGCTTGGCGTTCAGGAAACACACCAGCTCGCGATAGTAGTTTTCCAACATGACTCCCGGCCGCACCCGTGCGGTTTCTATCCTTGAGCCACCGCGACAACCACCAAAAAAGGCAGCGGCACGATAGTGGCAATTTGAGTCGCGTAATTTATAGTAATTCTCATATAGATTTAAAGCGTTGCTTTGTCCTGCCCGATAAATAGTAAGTGTTACACCATATGTCTTTAGCTAAATTGCCCGCCGCTTTCCTCGTTTACAGGACAGCTCCCCGTCCCTGCCGTTTCCCCGGCAGAGTTCAACCGAACGACGGGCCGATACTCATTGGCCGGAACCCTGCATGAAACGTCCCCGACAGACCCGACGCGCCCTGCTAGTAGCCCTGTGTCTGCTCCCCGTTATCGCCGTCGCCGCCTGGCAGATCATTCCCCCCCGGTCGTGATCAGTTCGCCACCGTCCCCGTGACCCGGGGCGACATCGAAAGCAGCGTCACGGCCCTGGGCACCTTGCAGCCGCGACGTTATGTCGACGTGGGCGCCCAGGCGTCGGGGCAGATCCAGAAGATCCACGTGGAAGTCGGCGACCGGGTCAAGGAAGGCCAACTGCTGGTGGAAATCGATCCCTCCACCCAGCAGGCCAAACTCGACGCCGGGCGTTTTTCCATCGAAAACCTCAAGGCGCAGCTGCAGGAACAACGGGCGCAGCACGACCTGGCCCGACAGAAATACCAGCGGCAGCAGCACCTCAAGGCCGGCGGCGCCACCCGCGAAGAAGATGTGCAGACCGCCGAGGCCGAACTGCGCGCCACCCAGGCCCGCATCGACATGTACCAGGCGCAGATCCGCCAGGCCCAGGCCAGCTTGCGCAGCGATCAGGCCGAACTCGGTTACACCCGAATCTATGCGCCCATGGGCGGCACCGTGGTCGCACTCGATGCCCGGGTTGGCCAGACCCTCAACGCCCAGCAACAGACGCCGCTGATACTGCGCATCGCCAAGCTGTCGCCGATGACCGTCTGGGCCGAGGTGTCGGAAGCCGACATCGGTCACGTCAAACCCGGCATGACGGCGTGGTTCACCACCCTCAGCGGCGGCCAGCGTCGCTGGAACAGCACCGTGCGGCAAATCCTGCCGGTGCCGCCCAAGCCGCTGGACCAGACCGCCCAGGGTGGCGGCAGCCCGGCCAGTTCGAGCAAAAGCGGGAGCGCGCGCGTGGTGCTGTACACCGTGTTGCTCGACGTCGATAACGCCGACAACGCACTGATGGCGGAAATGACCACCCAAGTGTTCTTTGTCGCGGACCAGGCGAAAAATGTCCTCACCGCGCCGATTGCGGCCCTGCAAACCGGCACGCAAGCGCACAGCCAGACCGCCCGGGTCGTCGCCAAAAACGGTCGCATCGAGCAACGCGACGTGCGCACCGGCATCAGCGACCGCCTGCGGGTACAGATCCTCGACGGCTTGCAGGAAGGCGATCACTTGCTGATCGGTCCGGCCGATGGGAGTGGCGGCTGAATGCTCACGCCCCTGATCGAACTGCAGGACATCCGCAAAGCCTACGGCGGTGGCGATTCACCTGAAGTTCACGTATTGCGCGGCATCGACCTGTCGATCCATGCCGGGGAGTTCGTGGCGATTGTCGGCGCGTCCGGCTCCGGCAAGTCGACGCTGATGAACATCCTCGGCTGCCTCGACCGCCCCACATCGGGCGAGTACCGCTTCGCCGGGGAAAATGTCGCCGCCCTCGACAGCGACGAACTGGCCTGGCTGCGCCGCGAAGCCTTTGGCTTTGTGTTCCAGGGTTATCACCTGATTCCCTCCGGCTCGGCCCAGGAAAACGTCGAGATGCCGGCGATCTATGCCGGTATTCCGGCGGCCGAACGCCACGCCCGCGCCGCCGCCCTGCTCGACCGTCTCGGGCTGGCCTCGCGCACCGGCAACCGCCCGCATCAACTCTCCGGCGGCCAGCAACAACGGGTGTCCATCGCCCGCGCCTTGATGAATGGCGGGCACATCATCCTCGCCGATGAACCCACCGGCGCCCTCGACAGCCACAGCGGCGCCGAGGTCATGACCCTGCTCGACGAACTGGCGAGCCAGGGCCATGTGGTGATTCTCATCACCCACGACCGCGAAGTCGCGGCCCGGGCCAAACGCATCATCGAAATTCGCGACGGGCTGATCATCAGCGACAGCGCCGTGGACCACCCTGAAGCACAGATGTCCGCCAATCACGGCGCGTTGCAGGCAGTGGACCTGCGCAAGCGCCTCAGCGAAGGCGCCGAAGCCACCGGTGCCTGGAAAGGCGAGCTGGTGGATGCGGTGCAGGCGGCCTGGCGGGTGATGTGGATCAACCGCTTTCGCACCGCGCTGACGTTGCTCGGGATCATCATCGGCGTCGCGTCGGTGGTAGTGATGCTGGCGGTCGGTGAAGGCAGCAAGCGCCAGGTGATGGCGCAGATGGGCGCGTTCGGTTCCAACATCATTTATCTCAGCGGCTCGTCACCGAACCCACGCACGCCATTGGGCATCGTCACCCTGGACGACGTTGCCGCCGTGGCCAGCCTGCCGCAGGTGACACGGATCATGCCGGTCAACGGCCAGGAAGCCGGGGTGCGCTTCGGCAACCTCGACCACTTGAGCTACGTCGGCGGCAACGACACCAACTTCCCGGCGATCTTCAACTGGCCGGTGGTCGAAGGCAGCTATTTCACCCAGGAAGATGAACGCAATGCTGCAGCGGTCGCGGTGATCGGGCACAAGGTCCGCACCAAGCTGCTCAAGGATGTGGCCAACCCTATCGGTCAGTACATCCTGATCGAGAACGTGCCGTTCCAGGTGGTCGGGGTGCTCGCCGAAAAAGGCGCCAGTTCCGGCGACTCCGACAGCGACGACCGCATCGCCATCCCCTACTCCGCCGCCAGTGTGCGGCTGTTCGGCACCTACAACCCGGAATACGTGGCCGTCGCCGCCGCCGACGCGCGCAAGGTCAAGGAGACGGAACACGCCATCGAGCAGTTGATGCTGCGCCTGCACAACGGCAAAAAGGATTTCGAACTGACCAACAATGCGGCGATGATCCAGGCCGAAGCGCGCACGCAAAATACCCTGTCGTTGATGCTCGGCTCGATTGCCGCGATATCCCTGCTGGTGGGTGGCATCGGGGTGATGAACATCATGTTGATGACCGTGCGCGAACGGACCCGCGAGATCGGCATTCGCATGGCCACCGGCGCCCGCCAGCGGGACATCCTGCGCCAGTTCCTCACCGAAGCGGTGATGCTCTCGGTGGTCGGCGGCCTCGCCGGGATCGCCCTGGCGCTGATCGTCGGCGGCGTGCTGATCTTGAGCGAAGTCGCGGTCGCGTTCTCCTTGATAGCGGTGCTCGGCGCCTTCGGCTGCGCCCTGGTCACCGGTGTTGTCTTCGGCTTCATGCCGGCCCGCAAAGCTGCCCGGCTCGACCCGGTCACGGCCCTTACCAGTGAATGATCTCTTGATGAAGCCGCACTTAAGTTTGCTGAGCCTTTGCCTGTTGCTTGGCGCCTGTGGCAGCCCCGCCCAGCGTCCGGACAGCGGCATCCAGCCGCCTTCGTCCTGGCAATCGCCCCACTCGCAACAGGCCACGCACAGTAACCTGCAATGGTGGACGCAATTCGGCAGCCCGGCGCTTGATCGCCTGATCGAACAAGCCCGGGTCGGTAGCTACGACCTGGCCGCCGCCATCGCCCGGGTACGCCAGGCCCAGGCCGATACGGTGATTGCCGGCGGCTCACTGCTGCCGGAAGTCACTGCCGCGCTGAATGCCAATCGGCAAAAATTGCTGCGAGGCAATGGCTACAGCCAACTCGACGCCGACAGCAGCAACAAGGCGGTGGATTACTTCGACGCCAACCTCAGCGCCAGTTACGAGATCGATTTCTGGGGCGGCCAACGGGCCTCCCGCGACAGCGCGCAATTCGGTTTGCGGGCGAGCGAATTCGATCAGGCGACGGTGGAGTTGACGCTGCTCAGCGGTGTTGCCAACAGCTACGCGCAAGCCTTGTCATTGCGCGAGCAACACCGCATTGCCGGGTTGAACCTGGCCAACGCGCAGAATGTCCTGAATCTGGTGCAGACCCGTTTTGACTCGGGCTCGGCAACGGCGCTGGAACTGGCCCAGCAGAAGAGCCTGGTCGCCACGCAACGACGGCAATTGCCGCTGGTGCAGCAACAGGCCCAGGATGCCTTGATCAGCCTCGCCGCGCTGCTCGGTCGACCGGTTCAGCAATTGCGCCTGGGTGTGGAACGCTTCGATCAACTGTCATGGCCGACCATCGCCGCCGGTGTGCCCAGCGAGTTGCTCACCCGTCGCCCGGACATCGCCCGGGCCGAAGCACAACTGGCCGCCGCGCAAGCCGATGTCACCGTCGCCCGCGCCGCCATGCTGCCGGCCGTGACCTTGAGCGCCGAACTGGGCTCCGGCGCCGACCGCGCCGCCGACATCCTGCGCAGTCCGTTCTATAACCTCACGGCCGGATTGCTGACACCGGTGTTCAACAACGGCCGCCTGAGCGCCGAGCGCGACAAGGCCACGCGCGCCAGGAAGAACTGCTGGAGAACTACCGCGGAGCGATCATCAACGGTTTCGCCGACGTGGAAAAAGCGCTTAACAGCATTCGCGGGCTGGATGAACAGCGACAGTGGCAAGGGGAAGAACTGAACCAGGCACAGACCGCGTTCAACATCGCCCAGAGCCGTTACGAGGCCGGGGCGGAGGATTTGCTGACGGTGCTGGAGACACAGCGCACCTTGTACGCGGCGCAGGATTTGAATGTGCAGCTGCGGTTGTCGCGGTTGCAGGCGAGTATTGCGTTGTACAAGGCGCTTGGGGGCGGGTGGCAGGCGTTATAAATTTGCGGGGTCTGATCAGCCGCCATCGCGGGCAAGCCCGCTCCCACAGGGATTTTCAGTGAACACAATATTTGTGTACCGCCGAGATCATGTGGGAGCGAGCCTGCTCGCGAAGAACGATAACGCGGTGTTCCTGCTTAACTGGTCATCGGCTTGGCCTTCAAATGCCGCGCATACCAAGGCCGCTGCGGCACTTTACGGAACAGGTTCGCCAGCTTCTTCTCATCCTCGCCAAAGGTAATGCGCAACGCCAGCTTCATGGTTTCCGGGTCCATTTCCACCGACTTTCCCGCCTGCAACCCCGGCGTAGTGCTGCAGCCGTGGGTGCTCGGGCCCAGCCACGGGTCGTCGATCTCGACCCAGCGCCCCGGCGCGAACCACGCCACGCCATTGATCTCCAACCGGCTGACCTCCCCCGGGTGAAAGCGCTCATGGGCGCGGAACCAGTCTTCCAGGCGATCGTCGATCCAGCCGTGGAAATGCCAGAACACCGGGCTCACATGGGACGAAAACGGATCGCCTAGGAAGTCGTTTTCCGGGGCAAACCAGCGCGCCGAAAAGTCCGACGGATCCCGGGCAAACGGCACCGGCTGGCCGTTGGACGGATCGCGGGGCACCGAGGCCCAGCGCATGTGCAGCCAGTCGTGCAGCCCCAGCTCCACCTCCGAGCCAAACTGACCCAAGGTCAGCTTCGACAGATAGCGCGGGTCACGGTAGCGCGACTCCCAGACCTGGAAATTGCTGTGGTAGGTCTCGGCGGTCTTGATGTCGGCGACCCATTGCGAGTACTCGGCATCGTCGTCCGCCCGCCAGGTCGGCGGCAGCGCGGTGCCGTCGTGGTTGTCGCAATAATTGGCGAAACCGATGCGATCCCGCGCCAGCTCCGGCTGGGGCAACGGGAAATGTGGCCACGACGGCAAGTCCTGCAGGGAGCGCGCCGTGCCCAGCATGTGCCGGTGCATGAAGAAAAAATCCACCCCCGAGCCGTTGCGATCCTTGCGCGCGCCACGGGCATCACGCTCCTTGTCGCGCGGGCCAGGCTGCCAGCCGATACCGCGCAGGGCGCCGCGTTTGTCTTCGGACAAGCTGTGCCATTTGTCCCGAGAGGCATGCCAGAGCTGGTGAAACAGCCGATGCTCCGGGGACACCAGCCAGGCCAGCAGCGCCGGGTTGAGGCCAGTGCGCTCGCGCGCTTCGGGGAACATCCGCTTGACCGCGATAAAGCGGTTGTCCTGGGCGGTCATCATCAACGGCCGATCGAGGTTCAACACCCGGCCACTGAGTGTGCCGCTGCCGGCGTTGCCAAACGCGGCCCAGACTTCGTCCAGCGCCATGCTGAATTCGTAATCCGGCGTGCCGTTGGCCGCGTCGGCGCTGACCAGCCGCCAGCTCAATGCGGCGGGTTTGGCTTCGGCCAGGTCGCCAAGCACCCGGTAGCGGGGTTCTTCACTCGAGCGCAAACGCTCGGCGGTGTCGAGGAAGCCGATCACACCGCGTCCTTTATGACCGACGTCGAGGAACACTTCCAGCCCGTCCCGGGGCAGGCCCTCGATGCCGGCGTCACGGCCTTCGAAACGAATCTGCCAGACCCCGCGCAAGGTGTTTGCCAGGTGCTGGCCGGCGACATCCGCGACATCGAACGACGCTTCGCCGGGGGTGATCGTCGGATCCGGTTTCGTCCATTCACGATGCCCATAAAACGCCGCAGGCACGGCGGCGCCGGTCAGCGCCAGGCCTGCCATGAACCATCGTCGAGAAATCGTCATTGCCCTACCTGTGTCAGCCATGAAGCAGGCTTTATCCAAGCTAGAACGGTTGTTGCTGCCGAAAATTTAAGAGCTTCGCTGGCAAGCCAGCTCCTACAGGGGATTGCATGAACACTGAAAATCCTCTGTCAGGACGCTGGC
>NZ_MULM01000145.1:0-58457 GCF_002029345.1 Pseudomonas sp. VI4.1 | reverse complement strand
ATAGGAACGGCGTTGTGGCTGCATGAAAGACCCTCTTAAAAGGCTAGAAGTGGTGTCCACTTAAATTGAGGTGGACACCATCGCCTTTGGCGGTGGGGTCAGGAAGGTGTGTTTGCTGGCCGGTTACGAGCTTTTGGAGGCTGCCCAATTTGAGAGTGTATTTGGGATGGTCTTCTAGTGTGGGTGCTGCCACGTCTTCAACCGGCCTAATCCGAACACCCACGTTCTCTACACGAAGAGCATCCCCTCGGGCGAAGGCAAGCCGATACTCAGCTTGATAGGCATAGTCAGTGGTCTTCCGCATGACCATCCGCTCAGGCACTGCCCACTCAGCCAGCGGCTCTGTTTTCGGTGAGTAGTAGTCAACCATTCCATGCAGCAGGCGACCTTGTTTCACCCATTTACGAAGCTGTAGCGCCGTGCGAATACGGGCGAGAAAAAGGGCTGGCTCTATGATCTCTACGCAGACGTCAGCCGTGAACTTGGTTGCCAGTCTGGGCGATAGCTCCTTGCTCATGCAGAAGACGAAGATGTCACGGTCTTGGGCAGTCGATACAAACGTTCCTTGGCGTGACGATGTTTCACCTGTTGTCGTGTTCGTCACTATGAGACCGCCGCTAGGGCTGAATACTCGCTTACCTTCGTTTCGATCTCCGCGAGCCTGCATTTCCTCGTAGTTGCTGTAGTACGACAAGGAGCGGAAGAGGACTTCGCCTCTGCCAACAAAGGCATCGAGGTAGCGAGAAGGGAGGTACTTGAACAGACGGTCCAATGTGGCACCTGATGACTGAGGAGTTGAGTTAATTGTTGGCGCTGGGAAGAGCCCTCGGCCTGTTTACATCGAAGCCCGAAAAAAATAGCGGGCGATGGTTAGGCTGTGGACAGTGATTTACGTCACTTGGAGCAGGGGTATGCAGCCTTGAACGCCTCAATCGAAAGCATTGCCCCACTTTGATGCAATGAAGCAGGATGCTCAGACATGTAGCGGGTAACAATCCTCACCGCCTGTCCGTACTGGATACCGCTTTCCGGGAAGCATGCCTTTGCCTCTTTTGGGAGGTCGTAATAGAGGGCGGTCATGGTGTCCATAACGGCACCCACCGTGCCGAAACAGCTTCCAGCGTTAAAGTCGGGAGGTGACTTAGGTGTTGTCTCCAGCATTTGAAGGCTTGCTTGGCATTGAGCCAGAAGAAGGTTTCCGTCAGCCATGGCAGCACCACCGCTTACCAACAGTCCCGCCATTGTCACCGAGCCAATCCATGCCTTCATGTTGTCTTCCTTCTGGGAGGAGGGCATGTTAACGGGTGCTGTGGCTCCCTGCCATCACGTTGGTCACTGGGGCATGGGTTCGATAGGAAACGGCCTTGGTTGGTAACATCGTTAATTCTGTACCGGGAATTAGGATTCGGTGATGACAACGCCTCACGCATGGAAGCACGGTTGGGCCGACGCCTACGCCTACCGAAACGGTGACATCGCCGAAGAGTTCCTTGATCTAGTGGTGAAGCCCACTGTGGCTGCACTGGAAAAAGACACCTTGAGCTTGCGACCAGTGACAACTTAGCGATTGCCGGTTTTGCAGCTAGTGACCATCGCGACCTGATCAACAAGACGAACATGGCGTTCTGCCTATCGATCCAATCTCTCTGGGAACAGCAAATTCGTAGGTATCTGATTGTCCTTGTCCAGACGTTGGGCATGGAAGGAGTGTCTGTTGCGAAGCTGGAGAAGATATCTTGGGGGAAAGACTTTGATCGCCTGTTCTTGAAGGTGCGAGGGCTGAGCTTGAGCGGTTTCAGCTCTTACAAGTTACTGGGCCTTCTGCACATGCTAGGGAATGCCTGTCGTCACGGTGATGGACCGTCTTCACGTGAGTTGTCTGCTGTCCATTCATACTTATGGCCCGAGTGGGCGCGGGAAGCAGCGTCAATCCAGCACCTGCAAATCCCACCAGAGCTTCTGGCAAGCTTTGTCGATGCCATCGTCTTGTTCTGGATGGACATGGACATTCTGGGTCTGGAGAGCTTAGTGAACAAGCAGCCCACCGTATCCGCAGAGGTTGAACGGCTACAGGCGCTACGTATTCCGTTGCTTGCCAACATCACACGTTCAGCCTGGAAGTGATGGTGAGGCTTAAGATGGGAAAGGCGGCAATGGGGGGCATGGGTTCTGTGGAAAGTGACCTTTGATCTAGTTAAGTATGTGCTCGGTAATAAACTCGCCTTCTATAGCGTTATAAAAATTGGTGTATTGCTGCACAAACATCGAGTTTGTATCGATAACCACTGCCTTCGCTTGGTTCTGCAAGCCAAATCGTGCCAATCGGTATATTACATCTCCAAGCTGGAAAATGATTTTTCCCGGCTCATTCGATGCGCTGGTAAGGTCTTTGCGATAGAGTATTATTGCACCTCGTTCGACATGCGTGAACCTGAAGTTCAGGTTGTATTCTAGTAGATGACACTTGTTGATCCACTCTGCAAGCTCGGTATCGCTGATGTCCTTGTTTGAAAGTGCTAGGTCGACCACCTGATCATACTCATTGTTCCATATGTCCAGCCATGTCCGATCCGCAATTGGCGAAAAATTCCCATCAGGATATCTGTTGGCAGGGAATAACTTGTCATATAGCTCGATGCGATCGCGAAACTTAATATTGAAATGTTTTTCCGTGTCGTTCAGTGTGTTTTCAAATGTATTGTAGTGGGCGGATGACATTTGAATGCTTGCAAAGATTCGAGAGTCTTTAACTGTTTGGCTGGCACTCTTGGCAGATTCGAAGGCAGCGATTGCCGCGACGGAGGTTGCTAGGGCGGCGATTATATTAAAAAGTGTTCCTATGTCGAAATCATTTTTCCACAGGAATGTTGTCTCAGGCAATAGTCCATATTGTGCGAGTAATCTTGCAAAGATAAATCCACACGCGAACAGTGCGGTGCAGCAGCTTATTAGGACCACCCATCCTTTTTCGTAAATTCTCATTGTCGGTTTTCCTCTGCTGTCGGGTGCGCTTGGATGCTCTCGACTATCAACTGTGCGTACTCGACTAGGAGGCTGAGGAAGTGGGGCACAGTATCGTGATAGCAGCCGTTGGGAGTTCCATCTTCATCAAATGCCTCATATTCTAGAAGGTCAATTAGATGGTCTTCACCGTGCAGAAAGAAATACGACTCGACGAAGGGGGTGTACGTTTTTCTGTCTATGTCCGGTAGTCGCTTCTGTATTCCATCCAAGAATATTTGCAAATCCTTACAGTAGCCACCGTTGTGAACGATCCGGTGTCTGAATTGTTCTATAAGGGCAAATAGAACTCTATAGTTAGTTTGTGTAGGGCCGTTCGTTTCGAATTTTGCAAAATGATCAGAGGAAGCACGGAAAGCGTCGAGCTGGATGAACGGCTCTCCGTATAGTTTCTTCAGGTAGTGATTGATTTCTCGTGAGTCCTCGTGCTTCCAGCCTTTGGGCTGTGTCCAGATGCTAATGCCCTCAACCCCGCAATAGGCATATGCTTTAACGACGAACTTTTCAAACTCTTCGAATCCTTCGGCAAGAAGCCAGTGGTACATCTTCAACTTTTGCAGCGTGTTAAACTCTAGTTGGTCTTCTAGTTTGAGTGGTTGAGCCTTAAGTGTGATGTCTTGCCCCGTTGAAGGTGATTGATAGCGAAAAAAAGAGACTTCTCCTTCCTTCTTGTTAAAGGCCCAGTCGGGCAGTTGTTCGTGAGTCTCTTTGATCTTCTTGTAATTCTCTGTGAATATCCCGTCCGCCTTGTACTTGTATTTGTTTAGCTTGCTGATTTTGATCGTGAGTAGCGAAAATGCATCTGTTAGGAAGTCATTAGTCAATTCTTCGTTCCTTGAAATGTTCTGTTAACAGGCAAGCTTACCGGGTGTACAGGCTGGCTGCCATTACGTCACCCGGAAGACCTGGGGCTAAGCCTTGGGTTTTCCCGAGTGATCGCCGTAGGCGTAGCCCATCCGAGAAGTTTCCCGTTCTCTATCCCGGTTGTACATGTCACTGGGTGTCCACTTCAACCGTTCGTGTTCAATCTTCAATGCTGCCAGCTCTGTAGAGCTATCCCGGTACATGACGATCAACCGGGCGATGTTCTGGTGAGCCTTTCGCATGTCTTTCTGTGTCATCTCAAGCTCCGCACACAGCAAATCGCAGTGGTGCTTCAACATCTCTTCACGGGTGGGCATTCCTAGCTCAAACCCGCTGTCGTCGATCAAATCGTCTTCCATCACATACGCACCACAAGCTGTATGTTTGTACAGTATAGTGGCGATCGGTAATGTTCAATCTGCTGGTGATGGGTGGTGATCTCACGCTTTCGGAGTGTCCTTACACTGGCGTTGGCTGTACTGGTCATTGATGTCACTGAGTAGGCCGTCAAAGGCACGCACCAACCATACGAAGCCATTCTTGTGGGCCTCCCACTCGGAGTCTTCTATCCGCAGTTCTTCTGCCGACTTCGGATGGACCAGACGATCCCTAATTTTGAGTGTCGGTTTTACATTGCACCAGTCAGTTCCACCGCCTAAGTCCCGCTCGGGTACCTTGAATACTTTAGCTACGAGCTTGATTGTCTCCTTGACGTTCTTGAGTGTGTCCGTTCGCTCGTCCTCAAGGAACTCAGCTTGCCTAGGTTCGAGCTCGTATGCACCAGCATCCACGATAATCGAGGTCATGTGTTTGAGTGCATACGTAATGGCTTCAACGTAGGCCCACGAAGCACGAACAAGATTACGCCGAAGCACCTGATTGCTATGATCATCTTTAAACACGTCGAGAAGTGCATCCAAGTCCTCCCGCAAGATGGAGTTCATGCTCAGTAGGTTTTCCAGCGCCTTGTCGAAGTCATCACAAGCGGTGTGCAAATCGGTGGTCATGCGGCACCTTCTGGCGACAGTACGACGCTGGCTGATGTCTAGAGTGGAGTATCCAAGGTAGTGTTGAAGGGTTTTATATGCATGAGTGCTTCCACCATCGCTCTCAACGGTATCCTGCTCCCATAAATACCGAACGTCACAGCACTGTCTTCGTGTCCCGCGATTCGCTTGATCAGTGAGTCCTGTACCCCGGCGTCCCGCAGTTCATCGATCAACGTATGCCGGAAACTGTGGAATGTCTTCCTCGGGTCGGTGATGCCCAGGTTGGTTTTGTACCGACCGAACCACTTCGATGGGGCGTGGCCCAGTTTCCCCCTCACGGCTTCCAGTTCAGGGAACAGACGATTTGTTCCGGTGCTCCTGACTGACTCAACATGCTGCAACAGCCCTAGGTCGATCAGTGCAGGGTGCAAGGGGAGCATGCGTCGGCTGCTGGAGTTCTTCAGGTTCTGACCTTCGCGGCTGTCATCGATACGGATGCACGGGATGCCCTGTTGTTCGATGAAGTCATCCACACGTAGTTGGCAGAGTTCTTCCAGCCGAGCCCCTGTGGCACGCCCCAGCAGCGGCAACCAGTAACGCCATGGATGCTTACGGGCTTCTGCTTTGAGTGCAGCCAAATCCAGCAGGGTCGTCAGATCGTGTCGATCAAAGGACAATCGTGCCTCCTTGGCCGATCCCGTCATCACTTTCATGCCCACCAGTGGGTTGTCCGCGATGTACCCGTTCGCCTTGCACCAGTTGAGGAAAGCAGAGAGTTTACGTAACCGGTTGTTCACCGTGACTGCCGTGATGGTCTTGTAAGTGCTACCCGAATCGACAACTTGTCTCAACGTCTTACCTTCATATTCAGGACGTAGGCCGAAGTATTGCGGGCAACGGCTCAACCGTTCTTTCAGCAGTCTGGCTTGTTGTGTGTCGAACGCCTCGACGGGCATGTCGCCCATGAGCTCGAACAGATCACGCAGAGCACGTTCTACCTCGAAGGTGCTGACCTCCCGCCACGTACCACCGCGTTTTCCTTCTTCTATATAGAGCTTGGACAAGGTGGTTAGGGTAGGGCCATCGCTGTTCCGCATCACAGCATTGGTTGGCGCCTTCCGTGCAGCAGGTTGGATTGTTGTTAAGGGGGCAGAGTCTCGCCACTCCGAACACAACCTACGCAGCGTCTGGAGGTCTGTCATCGGGTGTTCAAATAGGTGGTTGAGCACTTGCTGAGCCAGTGAGCTGGCGAGGAATAATGCAGCCTGACGCTCTCGCAAGTTCAAGCACATACGCAGGGTGTGACGATTCGGAAACAGATGCTTGGGCAATCGAATGTTCAGGTAGTAGCCGGACTGGCGGCGGACGATATAGGCCATGAGTGGAACACCAAAGTGGAACAGCAGAGTGGAACAATGCTGACCACACCCCAGAGCGTTGACTGCCCGTGCGGGGAGTTCGCACGGTAGATATCCTGCAACCTCCAAAGCCTGAAACCCTTATCCCTCAAGGCCCGCAACGATTACCGAGCATGCTGGCATGCCACCTGGTCAGATCCGGAAGGAAGCAGCCACAGCGGGAACATTGTGTGCCGGGGTGTGGCTGGTGGGGTTACCACCTTAACGAACCGCGGATCTCCTTCGCATTGTCTGTTCAAAACTACTTCCTGTTGCTCTGCCATGGATATTGTCCAAGGCGGATTTTTGTCGTTGGCGATTTTTGAAATCGCAGCCAAAAATCCGGGCTATGGGTTGGCTCCGGGCGCGGCACCGACATAGAGCCGGATAATGTCATCGATCTCCCCGGACATTTTCATCCGCAGCAATGTGCGCAGTATGCGTTGCACAGGTACTTTCGGATCATTGCGCACGTAGCAACCGACACTCTGCACCTGTAGCACCGCCACGCCCTGCAATTGCTGATCGGGCAACAGACGCTGATTGAACCAGTCCAGGGTCCATTGGTTGCTCACGGCATAGCGATAGCGTCCGGCCAGCAGTTTCTCCAGCACCTGTTCCTGATTGCGCGCGTCTTCGCGCAGCAGCCGTCCCGTGTCGAACAGCGGTTGCAGGGTCGGGTAGCTGTAGCCGTGGACTGTGCCGATGGATTGTCGTGACAAGTGCGCCGCAACCACGGCGGTCAGCGGGTCGGGTCGGCTGATCAGCATGTCGGGCTGGGTCCAGAGCGGAATGCTCCAGATGTAGTCGCCGGACTGGTTCGGCTGCCAGGACTGCGCGGCATAGCAGCGAACGTCGACCTCGCCGTGTTCCATGGCGTTTTGCACCCGCGCCCTGGGCAAGACGTGAAATTCGGCCGGTACCCCGACCTGGGTCGCCAGGCTGACCATCACGTCATGCAAAATACCCTGGGTCGGGCGGCCGCGTTCCAGTTGGACCATCGGCATTGCCCAACTGTCGGGCAACACGAAGCGCAGCGGCGCTTCGGCGCCCGCCGAACTCCAGCTCATCAACAGTAATGCCCCCAAGGCGAGCCGCATAAACGCTCCGGTCCTGAACAATCCCTGGCCGATAAAAGCCCTCGAAGTGCATCTTAGCCAGATTAGACGAGCACACCGGATGCAATTTCGGCCTTGCTCCGCTAGCATTAGCCGCTTCTGTTCCTTAGTTGCGACGGTTTTCGATGAGTTATCAGGTTCTTGCACGTAAATGGCGTCCGCGCTCGTTCGGCGAAATGGTCGGCCAGACCCATGTGCTCAAGGCTCTGATCAATGCCTTGGACAGCCAGCGGCTGCACCATGCCTATCTGTTCACCGGTACCCGCGGCGTGGGCAAGACCACCATCGCGCGGATCATCGCCAAATGCCTGAACTGTGAAACAGGTATCACGTCGACGCCTTGCGGCGAGTGCTCGGTGTGCCGCGAGATCGATGAAGGCCGTTTCGTCGACCTGATCGAAATCGACGCCGCGAGCCGGACCAAGGTCGAAGACACCCGCGAGCTGCTCGACAATGTGCAGTACGCCCCGAGTCGCGGGCGGTTCAAGGTCTACCTGATCGACGAAGTGCACATGCTGTCCAGCCATTCCTTCAATGCGCTGTTGAAAACCCTCGAAGAGCCGCCGCCCTACGTCAAGTTCATCCTGGCCACCACCGACCCGCAGAAACTTCCTGCAACGATTCTGTCGCGATGCCTGCAGTTCTCCCTGAAAAACATGACGCCGGAGCGCGTGGTCGAGCATTTGACCCACGTGTTGAGTGTCGAGAACGTGCCGTTCGAAGACGATGCGCTGTGGCTGCTGGGCCGCGCCGCCGATGGGTCGATGCGCGATGCCATGAGCCTGACCGACCAGGCGATCGCGTTTGGTGAAGGCAAGGTCATGGCCGCCGACGTGCGGGCGATGCTCGGCACGCTCGATCACGGCCAGGTCTACGACGTTTTGCATGCGCTGATCGAGGGCGACGCCAAGGCGTTGCTCGAAGCCGTGCGTCACCTGGCTGAACAAGGCCCGGACTGGAACGGCGTGCTCTCGGAAATTCTCAACGTGCTACACCGCGTCGCTATTGCCCAGGCCTTGCCTGAAGGCGTCGACAACGGTCACGGCGACCGCGATCGGGTGTTGGCACTGGCCCAGGCACTGCCTGCCGAAGACGTGCAGTTCTACTACCAGATGGGCCTGATCGGTCGCCGCGATTTGCCGCTGGCGCCGGACCCCCGGGGTGGTTTCGAAATGGTCCTGTTGCGCATGCTCGCGTTCCGGCCGGCAGACACCGCCGACGCCCCGAGGCAGCCGCTAAAGACAGTAGGGATCAGCCAGGCCACAGTTGATTCCGCCCATTCAGTGGCTGCCGCGCGAGTGGTTGCGCCGGTAGCGGCTGTGGCAGTTGCACCAGTCGTCTCTGCGCCGGTTGCGCCGGTAGTTGATCCAGCTCCAGCTCCAGCTCAAGCTCCGGTGCAGGCAGCCGTTGCACCGATCGTTGTGCCGGAGCCGATTATTGAGGCGGTAGCGGTCGAGGCCGTCGTCGACCTGCCTTGGAACGACCCGGTAGAACCTGAAGTCGTCCAGCAGCCCGCGGTCGAACCGGTTCTGGAAACGGCTGCTGAACAACCCGAATTGCCGCCGATGCCACTACCGACGCCCGACAGCGTCGTGCCGGACGCCCCGGAGTGGGCCGCTGCGCCGATCCCGGAACCCTCCGTGAGCGAAGTCGAGGCGGCGACGCCGGGCATGGACCAGGACGACGAGCCGCCGCTGGACGAGGATTACATCGAGCCGGACATCGATTCGTCCTACAGTTACCTGGACGAGCTGGCCAGCGAGCATGCCGCCGAGCCGGCTCCGGAGCCCGAACCGGAACCGGCCGCCATGCCGGCGACCGGCCTGGCCCTGCAGTGGCTGGAGCTGTTCCCGAAATTGCCGATCTCCGGCATGACCGGTAGCATCGCCGCCAACTGCACCCTGATCGCGGTCGATGGCGACAACTGGCTGTTGCACCTGGACCCGGCCCACAGCGCCTTGTTCAACGCGACCCAGCAACGTCGCCTCAACGATGCGCTGAACCAGCATCACGGGCGCACGTTGACCCTGCGCATGGAGCTGATCAAGCCCGAGCAGGAAACGCCGGCCCAGGCCGCGTCCCGCCGTCGTGTCAATCGTCAGCGCGAGGCCGAGGAATCGATCCATGGTGATCCGTTCATCCAGCAAATGATGCAGCAGTTCGGTGCGGTGGTCCGTAACGATACTATTGAACCTGTCGACGCCCTGGTCAGTCAGGGCTAATAACTGAAGGCGTTTGGCCCCAATGGCTGGACACTGTTTTTATCCAAGTACTTTGAGGTGATTACCATGATGAAGGGTGGCATGGCCGGCCTGATGAAGCAGGCGCAGCAGATGCAGGAAAAAATGGCCAAGATGCAGGAAGAACTGGCCAACGCCGAAGTGATCGGTAAAGCCGGCGGCGACATGGTCACCGTGGTCATGACCGGTCGTCACGACGTCAAGCGCGTGACCATCGACCCAAGCCTGGTCGAAGGCTTGAGCGAAGACGACAAGGAAATGCTGGAAGCGGTATTCGCCGCCGCCGTCAACGATGCCGTGCGCAAGATCGAAGCCAACAGCCAGGACAAGATGGGCAACATGACCGCGGGCATGCAACTGCCACCGGGGATGAAACTGCCGTTCTGACGCGTTATACCTGAACAAACACGCCCCCCCCTGTAGGAGCGAGCTTGCTCGCGAAGGACGTCAACGATAACGCGTTCCATCCTGAATAAACGCGTCGCCATTGAGACCATCGCGAGCAAGCTCGCTCCTACAGAGGGCGCGTTCGCTCAGGTCGAACGCGTTATCGTTGCCATTCCCTCAGATAGCGGGTCACAGCTTGATCAACACCGACTTCAACTCGGTGTAATGCTCGATCGCCGCATACCCCATCTCTCGCCCGACCCCCGACATCTTGTACCCGCCGAACGGCAGCGCCGGGTCCAGGGCACTGTGACAGTTGACCCACACCGAACCCGACTTGATCCGCGGAATCATCCGGTGGACCGCCGCCAGGTCATTGGACCAGACGCTCGCGCCCAACCCATAGGGACTGTCATTGGCCATGCGCAACGCATCGGCTTCGTCGTCGAACGGAATCGCCACCAGCACCGGGCCGAAGATTTCTTCCTGCACCAGCGAGTGCTTCTGATCGACATCGACAATCACCGTCGGCTTGACGAAGAACCCCGGCCCGAACTGCTCGCCGCCGCAGGCGATGGTCGCGCCACTTTCCCGGCCCATTTCGATGTAACGGTAAACCCGCTCCTGCTGGCGCGCCGAGATCAACGGCCCCATCTCGACGCTCGGGTCCAGGCCGTTGCCGAGCTTCATGGCGTTGGCGATGTCGGCGATGTCCGCCACGACATTGTCGAAGTGCTTGCGCTGCACATACAGCCTGGACCCGGCACAGCACACCTGGCCCTGATTGAAGAAAATCGCGCTGGCGGCGCCCGCGGCGGCGGTCTTGAGGTCGGCATCGGCCATGACGATGGTAGGGGATTTGCCGCCCAGTTCCAGGGTAACCCGGGTCATGGAGTCCATCGCGATCTTGCCGATCTGCTTGCCCACGGCGGTGGAACCGGTGAAGGTCAGCTTGTCCACCAGCGGGTTGTGGGTCAGCGCCGAGCCTGCAGTGATGCCCGTGCCGGTCACCACGTTGAATACGCCTTCGGGATAACCGGCTTCCAGCACCAGTTCGGCCAGCTTGAGCGCGGTCAACGGGGTTTCGTCGGCGGGCTTGAGCACCACGGTGCAGCCGGTGGCCAGGGCCGGGCCGAGTTTCCAGCAGGCCAGCAGCAGCGGGAAGTTCCAGGCGACGATCGCGCCGACCACGCCCACGGCTTCGCGACGGATGAAACTGTGGAACTGATCGTTGGGCATCAACGGCATCGACACTTCGACGCTGGAACCTTCGATCTTGGTCGCCCAGCCGGCCATGTAGCGCAGGAAGTCGATGGACAGCTGCACGTCCATGACCTGGGACACCGCGGCACTTTTGCCGTTGTTCAGGCATTCCAGTTGCGCCAGCAGTTCGGCGTCGCGCTCCATCAGGTCGGCGAGTTTCCACAGCAGGTTCTGCCGCTCCCGCGGCCGGGTGCGGGTCCAGGCCGAATCGTCGAACGCCTGGCGGGCGGCAAGTACGGCGCGGTCGACATCTTCAGGTGTGGCCCGTGGCACCACGCACAGCACTTCGCCGGTGGCCGGGTTGTGCAGGGGCATGGTCTGACCGTCGGCGGCTTCGACCCAGTCACCGCCGATAAGCATGCGCGGGGCGCGCTGGATGAATGCCGAGGTGGCGGGAAGCAGATAGGGGAGGGACATGGCGAGGCCTCTTGTTGTTCGTGAGAACAGCGCTTTCGCAATGGCTGTGCCAAGTGCCCGCAAAGTGCCAGGCCGCCCTTTGTCGGCGGGGTTCAGGGGCACTCAAAGGGATCGAGGGGCGGCGGGACTGTTGCAAATTGCGACAATATGAGACGACGAGCAACCGGGTTGCGACCTTGAGGGTCTCATTATTGAGGAATAGAATTTTCTGGCTCGGTGGATGAAATGACGAACTGTTCATCCGGCAACCTATCTGGCGCGAGGGAGGTAGTAATGTTCCTTTCAACCCTGGAAATTCAAAACATCATCGAACACCAAATGCTGCCCGCCGTGTGCACGTGCGTCATGGAGGCAGACCAGTCCCTGACTATTCGGGTCTGCGACTGCATGACTGGCCAAGTGGACCTGGTGGCGACCCATGTGCCCCTGTGGACACTGGACAGTCCCCATGCCATCGCCTCGCTGGTGGCGGACATGCGACAGGAAATCGAGGCGCACAAGAGTATTCACCCCACCTATAGCATCTGAATGGGCGTTAGGCCGCACCGTCGGGATCCGGTGCGGCCTGCGCTGATCGATCAGCTGGAAAACTGCCGGTAAATCTCATCATAGGTGCTGCCATTCACGGCAGCGAGCAGCTTCCTGTCATCCTTGAGCGTCGCCAGAAAAGTCACTTCGGTTTCCTTGCCGGCCAACATGAAACCGGCAATGGCCCCGATGGGACCGAGCAGCATGGCGCCGGCGACGCCGAAGCCGATGGCATCCTTGATGTTGTTGATCGAGCCCTCGTTGGCCACTTCTACGCTCTTGAATGAAGAGAGCGCCAGGGTAATGCCGGGCCACGGGTGAAGCGCCGTCCTGAGGGTGAAAACGCCGTCCCTGTACTCTCCATCACCCTGCAGAAAGTCCCCCGCCAGGACAGTGATGCTTGCCATTTTGTATCCCCTGTCGGCAATCGGTGAATACCCATTTCGCACCTGCGCCGGGTTGTCGTCAATCGTCGGCCGATGAACTGTTCCGGCGGCGGCAACTATGCTGTCTCAGAGTGCTACACCTGTCGCGATATTAGACGCCGTCGATCTCGTCCAGCCGCGACTCGCAGGCCTTGTCCTCACGTAACTGCTTGATAGAAAAGGTTATCGGCAAGCTGGCACGCTCCGTGTATTGCTCATCTCAGACGTTTCTCTTGCCTCCGTCAGCGGTCCGCCGCCGACGGCAGAAACCATAAAAACGAGAAGCCACAAAAATAAGAAAGCACCGTGCGAGGTTCGACGTTGATGAAGAGAAAACTCCGATCAGGCCTGAGCGCCAGCTTGCTGGCAGTGGCGGCCTGTGTGGCGCTGCATTCGCCATACAGCCTGGCAGCTCGCGACGCCCAGACCATCCTCAAGGAAACCTGTCAGGGCTGTCATACCCCCGAAGCCGACAATGCCCTGAGCCGTATCAGTCACCAGCGCAAGACCCCGGAAGGCTGGCTGATGAGCATCGCCCGCATGCAGGTCATGCATGGATTGCAGATCAGCGATGACGACCGCCGCACCCTGGTCAAATACCTGGCCGACACCCAAGGCCTGGCACCCAGTGAAACGGACGGCGTGCGTTATGCCTTGGAGCGGCGGCTCAATACCGTCGAGAAATTCGATGACCAGACCAGCCAGATGTGCGGCCGCTGCCACTCCGGTGCGCGGGTTGCCCTGCAACGGCGTCCGGCCCAGGAATGGGAGCGTCTGGTGAATTTCCATCTCGGCCAATGGCCGTCCCTGGAATACCAGGCCCTGTCCCGTGACCGCGACTGGTTCGACCTGGCCCGCAAGGAAATGGTGCCGCTGTTGGCCAAGCGTTATCCGCTGGACAACCCGGCCTGGAAAAAATGGCAGGCCGGCGCGCCGAAAGCCGAGACGTTGGTGGGCGACTGGAGCTTCAGTGGCCACTTGCCAGGCAAAGGCGAGCTGGCGGGGGTGATGAGCGTCACCGCCGATGCGGGAGACACGTTCAAGGTCAGCGTCAAAGGCCAATACGCCGACGGCAGCCCGTTCAACGGCGACGGCAGCGCGATTCTCTACACCGGCTACGAATGGCGTGGCAACGTGACCATCGACGGCGTGACCATGCGCCAGGTGTTCGCCGCCCAAGGCAACGCGATGCAGGGCCGGATGTTCGAGGCCGAGCACGATGAGCGCGGTCTCGACTTTGTCGCCGCCAAGCAGGGCAGCAGTCGTTTGCTGGCGGTGCAGCCGGGTTACCTGAAGGCTGGCGCCGAGACTGAAGTCACCCTGATCGGCAGCGGTCTCACCGGCAAGCCAGACTTTGGCAAAGGTGTGACAGTGGTCGAAGTCGTCGAGCAGACCCCGGAACGGATCAAGGTCAGGCTCAAGGCCGCTGCCAATGCCCAGCCAGGCCTGCGCAACGTCACCGTCGGCACGCTGAAAGGCGCGACCCTGTCGGTCTACAGCAAGATTGCCCAAGTCAAGGTCGTGCCCGCATTCTCGGTGGCGCGAGTCGGGGACGGCGGTGGCTCGACGCCGAAAGTCCAGGGCAGGTTCGATGCCGAAGCCTGGGGCAAGGGCACCGATGGCAAGCCGTTCCGTATCGGCGTATTCCCGGCGCAGTGGTCGGTCGAAGCCTTCGACGATCGGGCCAGGGAAGATGAAGACGTCAAGTTTGCCGGCACCATGCAGGCTGACGCCGGCGTGTTCACACCGGGCGATGCCGGGCCGAACCCGCAACGCAAAATGTCCACCAACAATGCCGGCAACCTCAAGGTGATCGCCGCTGTCGACGACGCAGGGAAATCCCTGACCGGCGAAGGCCAGATGATCGTCACCGTGCAACGCTGGAACAATCCACCCATTCCATGAGTTGGCCGATTCCATCGGTTTTCAGACACTTTTCGGAATGACCGCAAGCCCCGTCAAACGGGGGTTGCACAGGAGGTTTGCAATGGGCGCTATCTTGAATCTGGTCGAACGCAACCTGCACGAAGTGCACGTCGACGCCGACCGCATGCTGTTCCACATCCCCAGCAGTTCGCTGTTCGCCAGCGATGAGCTGACGGGCACCATCATCGACACCTTGCGCGGCCCAGGCTGTACCTCGGACGACCTGATCCAGCGCCTGGCCGCGCGCTTCAACGGTGAAGAAATCACCGAGACCCTGCGCGAGTTGATGTCCCTGGAACTGGTCAGCGACGGCTCGCCGCTGACCCCGGACATCGGCACCAAGCGGGTCGAGCGCACGGCGATCAATACCGTGGTGCTCAACGTCAACACCGGCTGCAACCTGAGCTGCACCTACTGCTACAAGGAAGACCTCGACAAGCCGTCGGCCGGCAAGAAAATGGACATCGATACGGCAGTCGCGTCGGTGGAAATGCTGCTGCGCGAATCCCCGGATGAAGAGCGTTTCACCGTGGTCTTCTTCGGTGGCGAGCCGCTGAGCAATCGCAAGCTGATCGAGTACATGGTCGACTATTGTGAAAAGCGGTTCCGCGAGGCGGGCAAGTTCGTCGAATTCGTGATGACCACCAACGCCACGTTGCTTACCGAGGAGACCGTGGACTACCTGAATGCCCACCGGTTCGGGCTCTCGGTCAGCATCGACGGACCAAAAACCGTGCATGACCGCAACCGCATCACCGTGGGCGGGCAGGGCACGTATGACGTGGTGCGGCGCAAGGCCGAGATGCTGCTGTCGCGCTACAACAGCCGCCCGGTCGGTGCGCGGGTGACCTTGACCACCGGCGTCACCGACGTCGAAACCATCTGGGATCACCTGTTCAACGAACTGGGGTTTGCCGAGGTCGGGTTTGCCCCGGTGACCTCCGGCGACATCAGTACCTTCAACCTCTCCAGCGACGAACTGATCGAGGTCTTCGCCAGCATGAAGAGGCTCGGTCGGCGTTACCTGGAAGCGGCGCTGGAGCACCGCAACATCGGGTTCTCCAACCTGCACCAACTGATCACCGACATCCACGAAGGCCACAAGAAAGCCCTGCCCTGCGGCGCGGGCCTGAAGATGCTGGCGGTGGATCACAAGGGCGAGCTGAACCTGTGCCACCGCTTTACCGGGTCATCGTTGCCGACCTTCGGCAACGTCCACAGCGGTGTGAAACAGGTCGAGCTGAACGACTTCCTGTCCCAGCGCCTGGACCGCAGCAACACCGGTTGCGAAGACTGCCAGATCCGCAACCTGTGCTCCGGCGGCTGCTACCACGAGAGTTACGCCCGTTACGGCGACCCGACCCACCCGACCTATCACTACTGCGAACTGATGCGTGACTGGGTCGACTTCGGCATCGAGGTCTACACCCGGATCATGGCCCACAACCCTGCGTTTATCAGCAGCTACATCACTCCGCGCAAGGCTCACTGATATGAAACATCTCAAGGCAATCAATAACAAGGCGCTGAAACTCGACGAGGCCGCGGCCGAAAACCGCATCGAAGAAGTGGTGGCGATGAGTTCCGTCGCCGGTTGTGCCTCGACCACCGACCCGGGCTGGGAAATCGACGCCTTTGGCGGCGTGTCGTCGCTGTGCCAGCCGATGGAAGCCGACCTGTATGGCTGCTCCGACCCTTGCTGGTGGCCGGCCCAGGTGCCCGACATGATGAGCACCTACCCGGACTGGAACAAGGATGCCCAGGCGTCCAACGACAATTGGCGCAACCTCGGGACTGTCTTTCCAAAAGACAAATGATCGTCCATAGAAAGCAGCCGGACAGATAGAAGGATTCCCCATGCACAGCATCAAAGCCTGCGGCCTGGCCGCGTTCGCCGTCCTGAGCGCCTGTTCGCTCAGCGTTCTGGCGGATGAAAACACTGCGCTCGAAACCGGTCACGAGTACATGGTGACCACCAATTACCCGAACAACCTGCACGTGATCGACCTGGCCACGGACACCCTGTTCAAGACCTGCAAGATGCCCGACGCCTTTGGTCCCGGCAGCGTGCAGTTGTCGCCGGACCGCAAGACCGCCTACGTGCTGAACAATCATTACGCCGATGTCTACGGCGTCGAACTGGACAGCTGCAAGCAGGTGTTCCACGCCAGCATCACCCAGAAGCCGGGGGAAAAAGCCAGGTCCATGTTCGCCTTCACCGTCAGTCACGACGGCAAGGAATTGTTCACCATCGCCAACCCGACGCTGATGCTCAACGATCGCTACGAAGTGCAACAGCCGAGGCTGGACGTCTACGCCACCGACGCCGGCCTGGACGCCAAGCCGCTGCGCAGTTTCCCTGCGCCCCGCCAGTTGACCATCATGCAGAGTGGCGACGACGGCACGCTGTATGTGGCAGGGGCGGATATCTACAAGGTCGATGTCAAGACCGGCAAGTTCGACGTGCTGATTCCCAGTCGTCACTGGAAGCGCGCGAACTACAGTGCGCCGGACGTGCTTTATGTGTGGAACCAGCAGACGTATCGACATGATTTTTCGCTGCTCTACACCGCGGCGAAATTCAAGGACAAAAAGCAGGACCCGGCCACCGCCGAGTACCTTTACGGGCTGTTCAGCATCGACCTGAAAACCGGCAAGACCGAAACCACCGACTTCGGCCCGCTGACGGAAATCTACTTCAGCGGCATGCGCTCACCGAAGGATCCGAACCTGATGTTCGGCGTACTCAACCGTCTGGCCAAGTACGACATCAAGCAGAAGAAAATGCTCCAGGCGGCGACACTGGATCACTCCTACTACTGCATTTCCTTCAACAAGGACGGGAGCAAGATCTACCTGGCCGGGACGTTCAACGATGTGGCGATCTTCGATCCCGAGACCATGAAGCAGATCGGCAGCATCAAATTGCCGGGCGGGGATATGGCGATCACCACCGCGCAGATATTTGTCCGGTGATGCGGCGACTGCACTGACGCCTTCGCCGGCAAGCCGGCTCTTACAAGAGATCACGCAGAACTTGTAGGAGCTGGCTTGCCAGCGAAGAGGTCCTCAAAAGCACTCGAGAACTTACTGCCCAGGCACCGGGCACCCCAAATCCCCCTCCTGACACTTCAAGTAATTCTTGAACGTCTCCACCCGCGCCTTGGTCAGGTCAGTGATGCAATTGCCGTAGATCAGCGGATAAGCACTGCCACCTTCCACCGCCGAGGCGGAAAACCTGCATTCGGCATCCCGAAACGAAACCCACGCTCGCTGCGCCCCCACCATTAGCTTTTTGCTCTCGGGATTGGCCTTCAATCGCACAGTGATCTGCTGGTAAAGCGCATTCAACTCCTTATCCGCCGCCTTGTGCTGCTGCGCCGCACACTGGTTCATCGTTACCTGATCCGCGGCATTGTCGCAGTCTGCGGCATGGGCAAGGGGGGCGAACAGCAAAGGCGTCAACGCCAGAAGGACGCGTGGGTGCATGAAGATTCTCGCTGTGGGCATGGAAATAGAGCGCAGTGTAGCCAAGCAGATGGCCAACCCCTAGAGACCCCCTGTGCTGAAGGGAGAAATGCAGGGAAATTGCGAACTTACCGCCGTAAATGCAGCCGAATACTACAGACAGGGTTGCTTGCGCAGCCCGATTGATTCAACTTAGGGGTGGTCTTGTGGTCTTACAGGCCTACTGTTCAGTACAGGAGGTGACTTATGAATCCAGCATCAGATCGCATCGAAAGGAAGATCCTGCTCAAATCGCCGCGTTCGCACGTGTGGCGTGTGCTGGCCAATGCCGAAGCGTTCGGCCAATGGTTTGGCGTGGCGCTGGAAGGCAAGCGTTTTGTCGCCGGCGAATGGACCCAGGGGCAGATTACCTACCCCGGATATGAGCACTTGCTGTGGAATGTACTGGTAGAGCGGGTCGAGCCGGAGCGGGTGTTTTCGTTTCGCTGGCACCCCTATGCCGTAGAACCGGACGTCGATTATTCCCAGGAACCCACCACATTGGTGAAGTTCGAGCTCGAGGACATGGATGAGGGCACCTTGCTCAAGGTCACCGAGTCCGGGTTTGACCACATACCGCAAAGCCGCAGGCTCAAGGCATTCCGCATGGACAGCCGTGGCTGGGATGAGCAGATGAGCAACATCGAAGAATTTCTGAAAACCACCGCCAAGGCTCGCGAACATCAGGGAGAGTGATCGCTGCATGTTCGAACCCTGGTTGAAACGCTGGGCGCTGGTGCCGGACGCCTTGGCAGCCCAAGGTCAGCTGCAAGTCGCGAAACTCGCGGCTTCCATGCTCGCTATTTGAAGTGGCTATTTGAAGTGCTCAAGGTTATTCGACAGGGTGGGTATAGCGAATGTCTTACACGCGAAGGTAACGATGTCGTCTATTACCGATTGGATCCGAAGCGTACTATCACCTCATCAACTGAAGCACAGGAAGTACTTCAGGATCACGGATGATCGACCATCGCAAGGAACGCTTCCGACAGGGAGTCGACCATGGTCTTGGGAAAACCCGCTTCGGCGGGTTTTTTTTCGTCCGTTTGAAATGCCCCTGCGAACTTTAGACTTTAATGGTCAATCGCTTACACCAGGGCGCTGGTATGTCCTCTGTTCATGCCTGGGCAATGCACTTATTCTGGATCCATCAACTGAGTAGCAGGATGCACTCAGGATCACGGATGATCGACCATAGGCCTGGATGGCCGCAGACAGGATGTCGTATGGTCTTGAGAAACCCGCTTCGGCGGGTTTTTTTGTGACCGACAGAAAGTCCTCAGTGCATCACTCTGGCCCAGGAACACCGGCAGCCATGACTGACTGCCGGCCGGAATGGATCAGCGTGCAGGCATCTGATCGAGCTTCGCGGCTGCTCGTGCGGTGATTTCGCCGCGTAATTTCAACGAATCGGCCGCCCGCTGCCGGGCTTGCTCCAGCACGCTGCCCGGGGCCGTTTCAGGACTGCCCGAAGCAAACGGCGGTGCCGGCGCGTATTCCAGCTGCAACTGCACCAGTTGCGCCGTGTCCTCATCAAACAACTCAGCCGCGAGGGTCAGGGCAAAATCGATCCCGGCGGTGATCCCGCCACCGGTCAGCAGATTGCCGTCGCGCACGACCCGGTCCTTCACCGCAATGGCGCCCAAGGGTGTGAGCAGGTCGTGATAGTCCCAGTGAGTCGTGGCACGCTTGCCCTTGAGCAGACCCGCTGCGCCGAGCACCAGCGCGCCGGTGCACACCGACGTGACATAACGCGCATTAGCCGCCTGAGCCTTGATGAAGTCCAGCGTCTCGTCATCCTCCATCAGCCGCCCGACGCCGCTGCCGCCGGGAACGCAGATCACATCCAGGGCCGGGCAATCGTCGAAGGTAACGGTCGGTTTCAGCACCAGGCCGGTGCTCGCAGTGACCGGCACCAGGTTCTTCCAGATCAAATGCACCTTCACGTCCGGCAGCGAGGCCAGCACGTCGTATGGGCCGGTCAGGTCCAGTTGCTGAAGCTGGGGGAACAACAGAAAACCGATCTGCAACGTCATGATGTTTTTCTCCTGAAGTGGGTGGACGGCTTCACTCTAGGCTCGTAGGATTTGGCGCATACGCCAATCACCCCACGAATTACGCCAAAATGCCTAAAATCATCCGCGTCCTCGCCTTTGCCAAGGTGCAACTGCTCGATGTCACCGGCCCGTTGCAGGTGTTCGCCTCGGCCAACGACATTGCTGGCCAAAAAGGTTTACCGCCGCCCTATGCGCCGACAGTCATCGCCAGCGGCGGTGGGGCGGTGATGTCGTCGGCGGGGCTGGCGCTGCTGGCCGAACCGTTGCCCGATGGGGGCAGTGACACCTTGGTCATCGCTGGCGGCTGGGGTGTCTATGCCGCGGCGGAAGATGCGTCGCTGGTGGCTTGGGTGCGTGAACATGCAGCGGGGTGTCGACGGGTGTCATCGGTCTGTACCGGGGCGTTTTTGCTGGCGGCCAGCGGCTGGCTCGATGGCCGGCGGGTGGTGACCCACTGGACCCGCTGCGAGCAGTTGGCGCAGCAGCATCCACGCTTGCGGGTCGAACCCAATCCGATCTTCATCAACGACGGGCCGGTGTGGACCTCGGCCGGCGTCACTGCCGGTATCGACCTGGCGCTGGCCATGGTCGAAGAAGACCTCGGCCGCAGCATGGCCCTGGAAGTCGCCCGGCAACTGGTGGTATTCCTCAAGCGTCCGGGTGGCCAGTCACAGTTCAGCGTGACCCTGTCCTTGCAGAAGGATGGTAACCGTTTCGACGACCTTCACGCCTGGATCAGCGAAAACCTCACCATGGACCTCGGCATCCCGACCCTGGCCCTGCAGGCCGGCATGAGCGAGCGCAGCTTCGTGCGCCACTACCGCGCCGACACCGGTCAGACCCCGGCCCGGGCGATCGAACTGATCCGGGTCGAAACCGCCCGGCGCTTGCTCAGCGACACCGGCGTGCCGATCAAACGGGTGGCGATGCAGTGCGGGTTCGGCAGTGAAGAGACACTCCGACGCAGTTTCCTGCGAGCCATGGGCGTGACGCCGCAGGCCTATCGCGAGCGTTTTTCCGTCAGTGCTCAAGCAGATCCAGTAATGCCTTGACCGTCGCGTCGGGCGCTTCTTCGGGAATGTTATGCCCGACGCCTGCCAGCACTCGCCGTTCGTAGCGCCCGGTGAAGTGCTCGGTATCGTCATCGACTTCCGGTGCAGGGCCTACGCCATCGTCGGCACCACACAGGGAAATAGTCGGCACGCTGATCGGTGGTTGTCTGGTCAGTGCTTCTTCCATCCACTCCAGCGCCGGATCGCCGGGGGCGTACATGAAGCGGTGGCGGTAAGAGTGAATCACTACTTCGACGAAATCCGGATTATCAAAGGCCGGAGCGCTGAGTGGGTACAACTCGGGACCTTTTTTCCAGGTTGGTGACCATAATCTCCAGAGCAGTTCACACAGGGCTCGGCGATTTTCAGTCAGGCCTTCGACGCCGCGAGGCGTGTGGAAGTAGTACTGATACCACAGGCGATGTTCGGTTTGCGGGTCCCGCGGTCGGGTCGAGTTGGGAATGTCCTGAAGGTTATAGCCGTCCCCTGTGACCAGGCAGCGAACCCGCTCGGGCCATAACGCCGCTACGATACACGCTGCCCGACCGCCCCAGTCGTAGCCGCAGAGGGCAACTTGTTTGAGTGACAGGGCATCCATCAGGTCGAGCAAGTCCTGGGCAAGGGCGGCTTGTTGTCCGGAGCGTGGGGTATCCGCTCTGGTGAAACGGGTCGGACCATAGCCACGCAAGTACGGGACGATGACGCGATAGCCCTTCGCGGCGAGCACCGGGGCGATTTCGTCGTAGGCGCGAGGGGAATAGGGGAAGCCGTGGAGCAGGATGATCGGCTCGCCGATAGTGGGGCCATGTTCTTCATAGGCGAGGTCAAGGCGGGGTGTTCGGGTAATCGTGATTGCATAGCCAGTCATGACAAGCTCCAGATTATTTGGGCATTCTGAATAGCCGGATCATTGCTTTATCGAACGAGCCTTTGCCTGAGCCCGATGCAGTTACCCCAGGGATCCCGTACCTGACAGATCCGGTCGCCGCCCTCAATGTCCAGCGGCCCACGGTAAAGCGCGGCGCCGATCGTGCCCAATCGAGCCACTTCGGCATTCAGATCCGGGACGGACCAATACACTACGGCGCCTGCCGGGCCACAGCCGACTTTTTCATCCGCCTGCACTATTTCCAGCGCAACACCTCCCATGTCGAGGTGGCCGTAATCATCGGAAGCAGGGTGTACTTGTACTGCCGTTACAAAGGCACGGGCATACCACTTAGTGGCGGCACGCCAATCGGGCACATGAAGTAATACAGACACGATAGGGTTACCAGACACAGCTGGGTGCTCCTCTACGATCGTCAGGCTTCGGCTTCCGCCACCTGATTGAAATACTTCGACCGATCCGGCGTAAAGGTCACCACCATTTTGGTCCGTGAACAGGTCAGCGCCTTTTCTTCACTCAGATCGATATCCAGATCCTCTCCACGCAACCCCTGCCATTGAGCCAGGTATTTGAGGGAACCATATTTTTCGAGTTTCTTCAGGCTGCGGCTGACGCCACCTTTCCAGCCCAGCACCGGCAGTTCGCTGGCAAGGCATTGTTGGGCGAGGTCGGGGAAGCGGGTGGCGCGTTGGCGGCCGACTTCCCAGCACTTGATCAGGCCTTTGTCATGGGCTTCCCACAGTTCTTCGCGGTTCAGGCCTGAACGGAGTGGGGTGTCGATGCTGCGGTGGATGCGCTGGGACATTCGGGTTCCTTGAATTCGGGTTTTGTTGGACAGCTCCGCTGTACCCGTTGAGGGACGATGGTAGGGAGGGATGTGGTGGTTGGCAATAAGGGATTGTCGGTTGTGGAAGTGCGGTATTTCGCGGTGGTTGTGAAAATTTGTTTGCTGGTTGTAGGAGTTATCCTACTTAGCCCGTTGGTTCTTTCGCCGCTATTCATCCCGTCTTGAGTTGTGGCGGATGGCCCCTTCGCGGTCTCAAGGCTGCCAGTAATTCTTCTCCCCACTCAATTTCCGATCGAGAAAACACGCCGCGCTGATCAGCGCCAGATGCGTCAGCGCTTGCGGTGTGTTGCCCAGGTGCCGGGCATGGCTGTCGAATTCTTCGGCATACAACCCCAGCGGATTGGCAAACCTGAGCAGTTGTTCAAATTCCAGATGGGCCTTCTCCACCTGGCCCGCCCGGGCCAGGCATTCGACGTACCAGAACGAGCAGGCGGCAAACGCGCCTTCGGTGCCGGCGAGGCCGTCGATCCCGCTGTCTTCGTTGCGGTAGCGGTAGACCATGCCGTCGCGTACCAGGGTTTTTTCAATGGCTTGCAGGGTCGACAGCCAGCGCGGATCCTTGGCGCTGACGAAGCGCACCAGCGGCATCAACAGCATCGAACCGTCGAGGGCGGTGCCGCCGATGTGCTGGACGAAGTGCCCACGTTCCTCGTTCCAGAAATTTTCCCAGATGTCGGCGTAGATCGCCTGGCGGGTCTGGTCCCAGCGAGCGAACGGGGCGGGCAACGAGCGTTTGGAGGCGAGACGGATGGCGCGGTCCAGGGCTACCCAGCACATCAGCCGCGAGTGCAGGAAGTGATGTTGCTCACCGCGCATTTCCCAGATGCCCACATCTTTTTGCTCCCAGGTTTCGCAGACTTGATCAACCACTTCCACGGCGTGTTTCCAGCCCTCATGGGAGATGGCGTCGCCGTATTTATTGACCAGGTACACCGCGTCCATCAGTTCGCCGAAGATGTCGAGCTGGATCTGATCATAAGCTTGATTGCCAATACGCACTGGCACCGCGCCGCCATGGCCGGACAGGTGCGACAGTTCGGTTTCCGGCAACTCCTGGCGACCGTCGATGCCGTAGAGGATGTTGATTTTCATCGGCTTGCCGTGGCAATCGCTGACCCGCCCGCGCAACCAGCGCATGTAGTCGTTGGCTTCCTGGACGTATCCCAGGCGCATGAAGGCGTACACGGTAAATGACGCATCGCGGATCCAGGTGTAGCGATAGTCCCAGTTGCGCTCGCCGCCAGGCGTTTCCGGCAGACCGAAGGTGGCGGCAGCGACGATTGCCCCGTGTTTGCGCGAGGTCAGCAGCTTCAGGGCCAGGGCCGAGCGATTGACCATTTCCCGCCAGCGCCCCCGGTAATTGGATTGGCCGGACCAGTCGCGCCAGAACTTCAGGGTGCGCTCCAGGCACAGGGTGGCGCCTCCTTCCTTGAAACGCGGATCGTCGATGCCGCCGAGCAGGAACTCGGCATGCTGGTCCTGTTCCAGGGTGAATTCGGCAACCGCCGCGTTGCCATCGATGCGCAACGGCTGGTCCGAAGTCAGGCGCAGGGATGGCTGATCGCTGGCCTCGAAGATCACGTGTTGTTCATCCAGGCGCGCACGGGTCTGGGCGCGGGCGTAATCGTGCCGCACGGCGCAACGCATATGAAAGGTGACCCGACCACTGACCACCCGTACCCGCCGCATCAACACCGGCAGATCATCCTCGCTGTCGCCGATGGGCAGCAGGTCGGTGACCTCGACCACCGCGTGCTCGCTGAGCCAGCGGGTTAGCAGGACATTGGTGTCCGGCAGGTAAATCTGCTCGCGGCGGGCGTCGGGCAGGTCTGGCGCCAGTTGGAAAATACCCGCCTCGGGCGTGTCCAGCAGCGAGCAGAAGATCGACGGACTATCGAATTCCGGCCAGCAGAAAAAGTCCACGCTGCCCTTGTCGTTGACCAGCGCCGCGCTGCGCATGTCGCCGATGATGCCGTGGGCGTCGATGGCGCTTTGTCGTTCAAGTTGATAATCAGCCATTGCCGCGAAACTCCGGATAGAGGCTCATGCCGCCGTCGATGAACAAGGTGGTGCCGACGATGTAGTCGGAGGCATCGCAGGCGAGGAAGACCACCGCACTGGCGATATCTTCGACCTCGCCGACCCGGCCGTAAGGGATGAGCTTGAGCAGTTCCCGCTCGGCGGCGCCTTCAGTTTCGCAACGGTTGATCGCGGTGCGAATCGCCCCCGGCGCGATGCCGTTGACGCGGATTCGCTGATGGCTGACTTCTTGGGCCAGGGTCTGCATCAGCATGTCGACGCCACCTTTGGACGCGGCGTAGTTGACGTGACCGGCCCAGGGGATGCGCTGGTGCACCGAGCTCATGTGGATGATCTTGCCGGCGGCCCGGGACACGCCTTCGCGAACACCTTGCCGGTTGAAAATACGCAGGGAGGCACGGGCGCAGAGGAACTGCCCGGTGAGGTTGACACCGATCACCTGGTTCCAGTCGGCGAGGGTCATGTCGACGGTGGCGGCGTCTTTCTGCATACCGGAATTGGCCACCAGAATGTCCAGATAACCGAAGGCGTCAAGGGTTTGCGCAAACAGTCGTTCGACGTCGTCCTCTTTGGAAACGTCGGCACCGATGGCGATGGCGCGGCCACCTTCATCATTGATCTGCCGGGCCAGTGCTTCGGCGGGTTCAGCCTGGGAATGGTAGTTGATCACCACTGCGGCACCGGCAGCGGCCAAGGCCTTGGCAGCCGCGGCGCCGATGCCGGAACTGGCGCCGGTGACCAGGGCGACTTGTTGGTCGAGGGAAAGCTGCATAAATGTCAGCACCTTGAGTTGAGGGCCTAAGTAGCTGACTGGGCAAATGCATCAAGAGTTCAGCGGCAGATCAAAAGATCGCAGCCTGCGGCAGCGCCTGCATTGACCGCGTTTATTCACAAAATTTTGGCATTCCGACTCTCTGCAGGCGCTGGCTTTTCGGATCGCCGCACCGCAGCGAAGGCGGCCTTGAGGCTTGCAGCGCCCATGAAGACGCCTTCGCCAGCAAGCCGGCTCCTACAAGGGCCGGCGTTTTCCACGATCCAGCGGTACGCAAGTGAAGGAGCAGGCGCTGCCGCAGGCTGCGATCTTTTGATCTTCAAGGCGTTCACATTCAGCCAACAATTACCTGCTTCCCCCACGATCGGCCTTATGGCAACTTGCAGGCCCTTGTCGAGACCTGCACCCCATGGCAAACCCCTACCGCGAGCTATTCAAAGCCCCAGGCGCCCGGGCTTTTGTACTGGCCGGGATGATCGCGCGCATGCCGATTTCCATGACCGGCATCGGCCTGATCACCATGCTCTCGCAACTGCAGGGCGGGTACGGATTGGCGGGTGCGGTGGCCGCGACGTTTGCCCTGGCGACGGCATTTTGCGCACCGCAGGTTTCACGCCTGGTGGACCGTTTCGGGCAGCGGCGCATTTTGCCGATCTCGGCGCTGGTCGGTGGCGGGGCGCTGTTGCTGGTGTTGCTCTGTACCCGCCTGCAGGCGCCGAACTGGACCTTGTTCCTGTTCGCCGCGCTGGCCGGTTGCATGCCGAGCATGTCGGCGATGGTGCGGGCCCGCTGGACCGAGTTGTATCGCGGTCAGCCCCAGCTGCAAACCGCCTATGCCCTGGAGTCGGTGCTCGACGAGGTCTGTTTTATCGTCGGGCCGCCGTTGTCGGTAGGGTTGTGCGTGGTGGCGTTTCCCGAAGCCGGACCCTTGGCGGCGTTGCTGATGCTGGCGCTCGGGGTCACCGCGTTTGTCCTGCAACGCGCCACCGAGCCGCCGGTGCATCCCCATGAAGAACACCATCAGGCTTCGATCATTCGTTCCAGCGAGATCCAATGGCTGGTGCTGTTGATGATCGCCATGGGCACCATCGTCGGCGTGATCGATGTGGTCAGCGTCGCCTTCGCCCAGCAGCAGGGCCAACCGGCGGCGGCGAGCATTGTGCTGTCGGTGTATGCCATCGGTTCCTGCATGGCCGGGCTGGCGTTCGGCGCGTTGCGCTTGAAAGTGCCGTTGCCCCGGTTGTTCCTGTATGGCGGGGTGGCGACGGCGGTGACCACCTTGCCGTTGCTGCTGGCGGCGAACATTCTCGGATTGTCGCTGGCGGTGTTCGTGGCCGGGCTGTTTTTCGCGCCGACACTGATTGTAGCGATGGCGTTGGTGGAGCGAATCGTACCGCCGGCCAAGCTCACCGAAGGCCTGACCTGGCTGGTGACCGGGTTGAGCATTGGTGTGGCGATCGGCGCGGCCAGTTCGGGGTGGCTGGTGGATGCCTTTGGCGCCCGCAGCGGGTTTTGGGTGGCGATCGGAGCGGGGGCTGTGGTGCTCGGTTCTGCAGTCCAAAGCCATCGTTATTTGAAATAGAGATCAAAGTGTAGGAGCTGGCTTGCCAGCGAATGCGGTCTGTCAGTAAACATCTCTACTGAATGTGCCGCTGTCTTCGCCGGCAAGCCGGCTCCTACATGGGGTTGGCGTCGCTCCCCGAATTCGTGTTCACCGAAAATCTCCTGTAAGCGGGCAAGTCGAATCGTCGCACCGCCGCTCCCACAGGATGATTTGTACAACTAATTTCCTCTGGCGCTCATCCGTTCTCTTATACAGACAACTATCGAGGTAAGCCCGGTGACCCAGCTGACATTGCTGTGCCTGCCCTATTCAGGCGCGAGTGCCATGGTCTACAGCCGCTGGCGGCGCAAACTGCCAGAGTGGCTCAAGCTTCAGCCTGTCGAGCTGCCGGGCCGTGGCGCGCGGTTTGGCGAACCCTTGCACACCGACATGCGGCGCCTGGCGCTGCAACTGGCCCATGAACAGAAAACCACGCTCAAGGCACCCTATGCGGTGTTCGGCCATAGCCTGGGCGCATTGCTCGCTTGTGAAATGGCCCATGCCTTGCGCTTGCTGGGCTTGCCGGAGCCGGTGGCATTGTTCGCTTCAGGCACCGCTGCGCCGACGATGCGGGCCGACTACGATCGGGGTTTCGCAGAACCCAAGACCGATGCCGAGCTGATCGAGCAATTGCGCACGCTCAACGGCACCAGCGAAGAAGTCCTGGCCAATGAAGAGCTGATGAACTTGACGCTGCCAGTGCTGCGCGCCGATTTCCTGTTGTGCGGGCGTTTCGAACCGGTGCAGCGGCCGTTGCTCAAGTGCCCGGTGCACGTGCTCGGCGGCACGACTGACCGCGCCACCACCGAGCAATTGATCGGCTGGCGCAAGGAAACCCACGGCAGTTTTTCCGTGGACATGCTGGCCGGCGGGCACTTTTTCATCCATGAGCACGAGGCCAAGGTGTTGCGGGTGATCAAGGATCAGCTGGAAGTTCATCACCGGCGGCACGCCATGGCCTCCAGCGCCTGACCCCTCGATCACCAGCCCCAGACCGCATCTCTGATGCCCGACCCGCCGCCACCCCTGTAGGAGCTGGCTTGCCAGCGAAGAGGCCATCCCAGGCGACATCAATATCGCCTGACCCACCGCCCCCCCTGTAGGAGCTGCTTGCCAGCGAAGGCGTCGGATCAGTGGACATCGATGTTGAATGTGCTGGCCCCTTCGCTGGCAAGCCAGCTCCTACAGGGGGCCATCCCCGCCCACCGACGATCCAGCTCCTTTCTGATACTTGTTCTCATTCGCTAATTTTTCCGGTCTGCATTCGTTTTATAGGGACGACGTGCCTTTGTGCTTCCCGCCACTGATCCGGATACCCAGAAATGAATGCTGAAGACTCCTTGAAACTTGCTCGCCGGTTTATCGGGTTGCCGCTGGAAAAGCGCCAGATGTTCCTTGCGGCCTTGCACAAGGAGGGCGTTGATTTCGCCCGCTTCCCGATCCCTGCCGGTGTCGAGGCCGACGATCGCCAGGCGCTGTCGTACGCCCAGCAGCGCATGTGGTTTCTCTGGCAGCTGGACCCGCAAAGCGGCGCGTACAACCTGCCGGGCGCGGTGCGCCTGACCGGGCGGTTGAACCTGTCTGCCCTGGAGCAAGCCTTCGCCAGTCTGGTGGCGCGTCATGAAACCCTGCGCACCGTGTTCCAGCGTCAGGCCGATGACACCTTGCTGCAAGTGCCATCCAGCGCGCCGCTGGTCATAGATCATGTGGATTTCAGCGCCTTGCCGGCTAAAGAGCGCGAACAGGCAGTCGCCCAAGCAGCCGAACAGCAATCCGTGCTGCCCTTTGATCTGTCAGTCGGCCCCTTGCTGCGCGTCACCTTGCTCAAACTCGCCGAGCAGGAGCACGTCCTGCTGCTGACCCTGCACCACATCGTGTCCGACGGCTGGTCGATGAACGTGCTGATCGACGAATTCATCCGCTGCTACGACGCCTTCGAGGCGGGCACCCAGCCGCAACTCGCGCCCTTGCCGATCCAGTACAGCGACTACGCCTTGTGGCAGCGTCGCTGGCTGGAGGCGGGGGAGCAGGCACGTCAGCTCGATTACTGGCAGGCGCAATTGGGCAGCGAACACCCGGTACTGGAACTGCCCACCGATCACCCGCGCCCGGCGATGCCGAGCTATCGCGGCACCCGCTACGAATTCGCGGTCGACGCGCAATTGGCCGAGCAGCTGCGCACCACGGCGCAGAAGCACAACATCACGTTATTCATGCTGCTGCTCGGCGCCTTCAACGTGCTGCTGCATCGCTACACCGGGCAGACCGACATTCGCGTTGGCGTGCCTATCGCCAACCGCAACCGCGCCGACATCGAAGGCCTGATCGGCTTCTTCGTCAACACCCAGGTGCTGCGCGCCAGCTCGACGGCCAGACCCGCGTCGATGCGTTGCTGCGCGCGATCAAGGAAACCGCCCTCGGCGCCCAGGCCCATCAGGACCTGCCGTTCGAGCGCCTGGTCGAAGCGCTGAAACTCGAGCGCAGCCTCAGCCACACGCCGCTGTTCCAGGTGATGTACAACCACCAGCCGCAGGTCGCGGATATCTCCACCGTTAGCACTGCGTCCGGCCTGGCGTTGGGCGTGATCGAGTGGGAAGGGCGCACCACGCAATTCGACCTGACCCTGGACACTTATGAGAAGCGCGGCAAGCTGCACGCCGCGCTGACCTACGCCAACGACCTGTTCGACGCCGCCACCATCGCGCGCATGGCGCAGCACTGGACGCACCTGCTGCAAGGCATGGTCAGCGATTCGCAGCAGCGCATCAGCGATTTGCCACTGCTGGAAAAAACCGAATATCAGCGCATCGTGCATGACTGGAATCGCGCAGACGAAAGCTTTGCCCAGGACCTGTGCATTCACGAGCTGATCAGCCAACAAGTCGCGGCAAACCCGACGGCACTGGCGGTGACCTTCGCCCACAAGCAACTGACGTACGCCGAACTCGACACCCAGGCCAATCGCCTGGCCCACAAACTGATCGAGCTGGGCGTCGGCCCGGAAGTCCGGGTCGGCGTGGCCATGCAGCGTTCCGACACGCTGCTGGTGGCGCTGCTCGCGGTACTCAAGGCCGGTGGCGCGTACGTGCCCCTGGACCCGGATTACCCGGCCGAGCGGGTCGCCTACATGCTTGAAGACAGCCGCGCCCTGGTGCTGCTGACCGAGCAATCCGTCGCGGCGACACTGAATGTGACGGCCGACACCCAAGTGCTGCTGATGGAAGACGGGCCATGGGCCGATTACCCCGGCAGCGCCCCGGTGACCCCTGTCACGCCGGACAACCTCGCCTACGTGATCTACACCTCCGGCTCCACGGGCAAACCCAAAGGTGTGGCCATCGCCCACCGCAACGTGCTGGCGCTGATCGACTGGTCGACCTCGGTCTACCGCCGCGAAGACATCCAAGGCGTGCTGGCCTCGACCTCGGTCTGCTTCGACCTGTCGGTGTGGGAGCTGTTCGTCACCCTGGCCAATGGCGGCTCGGTGATCATCGCCCGCAATGCCCTGGAATTGCCGCACCTGCCGGCCCGGGACCAGGTGCGCCTGATCAACACCGTGCCCTCGGCGATCAATGCCTTGCAGCGCGACGGGCAGATTCCGCCGGGCGTGCGCATCATCAACCTCGCCGGCGAACCGCTGAAGCAGAGCCTGGTGGACGCGCTGTATCAGCAGCCCACCGTCGAACATGTCTACGACCTGTACGGCCCCTCGGAAGACACCACGTATTCGACCTGGACCCGCCGCGAGGCCGGTGGCCGCGCGAACATTGGCCGACCGCTCAAGCACACCGCCGGCTATGTCCTCGATGCCGAGCTGCAACCGGTGCCTCAGGGCGTGTCGGCTGAACTATATCTGGCCGGTGCCGGCATCACCCGCGGTTACCTGGCACGGCCGGGCATGACCGCCGAAAAGTACGTGCCGAACCCGTTCGCCAGCAACGGTGAGCGCCTGTACCGCACTGGCGACCTGACCCGTTATCAGGTCGACGGCACGCTGCAGTACGTCGGTCGCATCGACCATCAGGTCAAGGTCCGTGGTTTCCGCATCGAGCTGGGGGAGATCGAAGCGCGGCTGTTGCAGCAAGACGCGGTCGGCGAATTGGCGGTGCTGGCGCAGGACGGCATCAATGGTCAGCAACTGGTCGCCTACATCGTACCGACCGATCCGGCGTTGCTGGCTGACATCGACGCTCAAGCGCACCTGCGGGAAACCCTGAAAGCAGCGTTGCGTGAGCATTTGCCGGACTACATGGTCCCGGCGTTCCTGTTGTTCCTCGCCCAATTGCCGCTGACCCCCAACGGCAAGCTCGACCGTAAGGCCTTGCCTACCATCGATGGCACTCAGCAACAACGGCAACACGTCGCGCCACGCAGCGCCCTGGAAAAAGCCCTGGCGGCGATTTGGCAGGACGTGCTGGCGATCGACAACGTCGGCCTGGAAGACAACTTCTTCGAACTGGGCGGCGATTCGATCGTTTCCATGCAAGTGGTCAGTCGCGCGCGTCAGGCCGGGATCCTGTTGAGCCCCAAGGATCTGTTCCAGCACCAGACCATCCGCAGCCTGGCCCAGGCCGCTCGCAGTGGCGAGCAGCAATCGATCGATCAGGGTCCGGCCACTGGCGCGGTGGCGTTGGCGCCGGTGCAACAGTGGTTCTTCGAGCAAGCCATCCCCGAGCGTCAGCACTGGAACCAGTCGCTGCTGCTGGTGCCGCGCGCGGCGTTGAACGTCGAGGCGCTGGATCGCGCCTTGGCGCAACTGCTGATCCATCACGACAGCTTGCGCCTGCGCTACCAGCAGACCGCAAACGGCTGGCAGCAGGCTTACGCCGCGCCGACCACCGAATCGCTGCTGTGGCAGCGTCAGGCGCAGTCGGTGGAGGCACTCAGCGCGCTGTGCGACGAAGCCCAACGCAGCCTCGACCTGCACAACGGCCCGTTGCTGCGGGCGCTGCTGGTGGCGATGGCTGACGGCAGCGAGCGGTTGCTGTTGGTCATTCATCACCTGGCGGTGGACGGTGTTTCCTGGCGCGTACTGCTGGAAGATCTGCAGCAGTTCTACAGTGGCCACGCTGCAATGGCGAAAACCAGCACCTACCAGCGCTGGGTCGCCCGTCTGCAGGAGCATTTGCCAGCCTTTGAAAACAGCCTCGGCCAATGGCAGACCCAACTGCAAGGCGCACCCACCGATCTGCCCTGCGATCGTGCGCACGGTGCCCTGGAACACCGTTTCGAGCACAAGCTCGAGCTCAGGTTCGACGCTGGGCAAACCCGCAAACTGCTGCAGCAAGCGCCGGCGGCCTATCGTACCCAGGTCAACGACCTGCTGCTGACCGCATTGGCGCGGGCGGTGTGCCGCTGGAGCGGGCAGGGTCAGCACGCTGATCCAGCTGGAAGGCCATGGCCGCGAAGACCTGTTCGACGACATCGACCTGACCCGTACCGTTGGTTGGTTCACCAGCCTGTTTCCGGTCAACCTGATGCCTGCCAGCGACCTCGGCGCTTCAATCAAAACCATCAAGGAACAACTGCGCGCCGTGCCGGACAAAGGCCTGGGGTACGGCGCGTTGCGCTACCTCGGCACACCGGCGCTTCGTGCGGAACTGGCCGCATTACCGCAACCGCGCATCACCTTCAACTATCTGGGACAGTTCGATCGTCAGTTCGACGACGGCGCGATGTTTGTCCCGTCCACCGAAGGCAGCGGCGTAGCGCAGGATCCCCTGGCGCCATTGGGCAACTGGCTGACGGTCGAAGGCCAGGTCTACGGTGGCGAGCTGTCACTGAGTTGGGGCTTCAGCCGTGAGATGTTCGACACCGCGACCATCCAGCGCCTGGCCGACGATTACGCGCTGGAACTCAACGCGCTGATCGAACATTGCTGCACCGTTGAGGCACCGCAAGCCACGCCGTCGGACTTCCCTTTGGCGCGGCTCGGTCAGGCACAACTCGACGTGCTGCCGATCGACATCTCGACACTTGAAGACCTTTACCCACTGTCGCCGATGCAGCAAGGCATGCTGTTTCACACCTTGCATGAGCCCGCAGTCGGCGCCTACATCAGTCAGCTGCGCCTGGACATTCAAGGCCTCGATCCGCAGCGCTTCGCCGAGGCCTGGCAGACCGCGCTGGAGCGTCACGACATTCTGCGCAGCAGCTTCCACTGGCAAGGCCTCGACACCGCGCACCAGGCGATTGTCCGTCAAGTCGCATTGCCGCTGGAAGTGCTTGAAGCGACTGACACCGATGCGCTGGCCGACGCCGAGCGCGCCCAGGGTTTTGAATTGGGCCGCGCGCCGCTGTTCCGCCTGAAGCTGATCCAGACGGGCAGCAATGACTGGCACCTGATCTACACCAGCCACCACATTTTGATGGACGGCTGGAGCAACGCGCAGTTGCTCGCCGAAGTGATCCAGCATTACGCCGCCGGGCAGTCGCTGCCGGCGCCGACGGGACAATACCGCGACTACCTCGGCTGGTTGCAGCAGCAATCGGCCGTGGCTGGCGAGCAGTTCTGGAAAGCGACATTGGCGCCGCTGGATGCCCCGACCTTGCTGGCCGAAGCCCTGCGTCCTCCGGTGGGCGCCGAGGGTAGCGAAGCGTACCGCATCGCCCTCGACAGCCGCGCCACCCAGCGTCTGGCCGAGTTCGCCCGTCAGCAGAAAGTTACCCTCAACACCGTGCTGCAAGCGGCCTGGAGCCTGTTGCTGCAACGCTATACCGGCCAGGACTGCGTGGTGTTCGGCGCCACCGTGGCCGGGCGTTCGGCGCCGTTGCCGGGGATTGAAGAACAGCTCGGGTTGTTCATCAACACGCTGCCGCTGGTGTGCGCGATGAAGCCGGATCAGACCGTCAGCCAATGGCTGGGCGAGCTGCAAGGGCTGAACCTGGCGATGCGCGAGTTCGAGCATGTGCCGCTGTACGACATTCAGGGTTGGGCAGGGCAGCAGGGTGCCGCACTGTTCGACAGCCTGCTGGTGTTCGAAAACTTCCCGGTGGCCGAAGCGCTGAAGCAGGGCGCACCGGCCGGGTTGTCGTTCGCCAACCTGCACAACCACGAGCGCACCCACTATCCGCTGACGCTGGGCATTGAACTGGGCGAAGGTCTGAGCCTGGATTTCAGCTATGACACGGCGCGGTTCAGTGCGGCGCAGGTCGCCGAATTGTCGGCCAATCTGCAGCACCTGCTGAGGCAATTGGTGGCGCTGCCGAACGCGGCGCTTGGCGCGCTGGAGCTGCTCGATGCCGACGGCAAAGCGGCGGTGATCGCGCTCAGCCAACCGGCGGCGGTCGAGTTATCCACAACCCGCCTGGTGCACGAACAAATCGCTGCGCAAGCCGCCGCCACGCCAGATGCCCTGGCATTGCGGGTCGACGGTCAGAGCCTGAGCTACGGTCAGTTGAACACTCAGGCCAATCGCCTGGCCCATCGTCTGATCGAAACCGGTGCCGGCCCTGGCAAGCGCGTCGGCCTGGCCTTGCATCGCGGCCCGCAACTGATCGTCAGCCTGTTGGCGGTGCTCAAAAGCGGCGCGGCCTATGTGCCACTGGACCCGAAATACCCGGCCGAGCGCCTGGCCTACATGATCGACGACAGCCGTCTCGATGTGCTGCTGTGCGAATCCGGTCTGCTGGAAGCTGTGCCCGGTGTGCGGCGTCTGCGCCTTGAAGACAACGGCGGTTACCCGGACAGCGATCCCCAAGACCATGGGGTCGCCGAAGATCTGGCCTACATCATCTACACCTCCGGCTCCACCGGCCAACCCAAGGGCGTCGCCATCGCCCATGCGGCGCTGCGCGAGTTCTGCCAGACCGCCGCCGGTTATTCAGGGTTGTCGGCCGCGGATCGCGTGCTGCAATTCGCGACCTTCAGTTTTGATGGCTTCGTCGAGCAGTGCTTCCCGGCGTTGTGCGTCGGCGCGGCGTTGATCATGCGTGGCGATGATGTTTGGGACGCCGGCCGACTGGCCGCCGAAATCGTTCGGCACGGCGTGACGGTCGCCGATTTGCCAGCGGCCTATTGGTACTTGCTGGCGCGCGAATGTGCCAGCGGCGTGGTGAGCAACCTGGGCGATTTGCGCCAGGTTCACGTCGGCGGCGAAGCGATGTCGGTGGAAGGTTTGCGCTTGTGGCATCAGGCCGGTTTGAGCCCTGTGCGGTTGCTCAACACCTACGGCCCGACCGAGGCGACCGTGGTATCCAGCGTTCATGCATGCCGTCTCGAAGATGCCAGCGACGCGTTTGGCATCCCGATCGGTCGTGCCATCGCTGGCCGGGCGCTGTACGTGCTGGACGCGGCGGGTCAGTTGCTGCCAACCGGCGGCGTGGGCGAATTGTGCATCGGTGCAAATGCCAGCCTCGCCCAAAGCTACTTCGATCGCCCGGCGCTGACCGCCGAACGTTTCCTGCCGGACCCGTTCGCCCGCGAGCCGGGCGCTCGCCTGTACCGCAGCGGTGACCTGGCGCGTTATAACGCTGAAGGCAATCTGGAATACGTCGGCCGCATCGATCATCAAGTGAAGATTCGTGGTTTGCGCATTGAAATGGGCGAGATCGAAGCCTGCCTGCAAGCCCGTGAGGAAGTGCGCGAAGCGGCCGTCATTGCCCAGGACGGGACGCACCTGGTGGCGTATGTCGTCGCCAGCGGCGTGGTGGTTTCCCAGGCGGATTATCTGCAAGGGCTCAACACCGTTCTGCGTCAGTCGCTGCCGGACTACATGGTGCCGAACCATCTGATCCTGCTGGCCGAATTGCCGCTCAACAACAACGGCAAGCTCGACCGCAAAGCCTTGCCACGCGTTGAAGCCGGCAATGCTCAGCACGATTTCATAGCCCCGGCCGAAGGGCTGGAAACGCAGCTGGCGCTGATCTGGCAGGAGGTGTTGCAGGTCGAGCGCGTGGGCCGCGACGACAACTTCTTCGAGCTGGGCGGGCACTCGTTGCTGGTGCTGCAAGTGATCTCCCGCGTACGTCAGCAGCTGCAGCTTGAACTCTCCGTGAGCAGCCTGTTCTCTGCCGCGAATCTGGCGCAATTTGCCGAGCGTGCTGCACGGGCGAACATCAGCGGGCAACCGGTCCTGCAGCGTGCAACGGCCGATCAGCCTCAGATCCTGTCATACGCCCAGCAGCGTCAATGGATTCTCTGGCAACTGGACCCACAAAGCCCGGCCTACAACATCCCGGCCGCGCTGCGCCTCAAGGACCCGCTGAACCGCGACGCCTTGCGCGCAGCCTTCGCGCAATTGCAGGCTCGTCACCAGACCTTGCGCACCACCTTTGAACAGGACGGCCTGCAGGCGCGTGCGGTGTTGCATGACCCACTGGCCCTGCAACTGATTGAACGCCCACTCGATCAAGCGTCGCTCGACAACGCCGTCGCCGAAGAAATCGCCCGGCCGTTCGACCTGCGCAATGGCCCGCTGTGGCGCGTATTGCTGCTGCAAGTCAATGCCAGCGAGCATGTGCTGGTGCTCACCGTGCACCACATCGCCGCCGATGGCTGGTCGATGCAGGTCATGGTCGACGAGTTCAGCGCGCTGTATCAGGCCGCAGTCGAAGGCCGTGCGGCGAACCTCAAGAGCCTGCCGGTGAACTACAGCGACTACGCCCGATGGCAGCGCGACTGGCTGCAAGCCGGCGAGGGCGCCCGGCAATTGAGCTGGTGGCGCGAGCAACTGGCAGGCAGCCAGGCACCGCTTGAACTGCCGAGCGAACTGCCCCGTCCGGCCCGTCGCACCGAGCGCGGCGCCAGCCTGGCATTGAACGTTGATCGCGCGTTGCTGGCCGGTTTGCGTCAACGCGCCCAGGAGCAACAGGTGACCTTGTTCATGCTGTTGCTGGCGAGCTTCCAGACCTTGCTGCATCGCCAGAGCGGGCAGTCGGGCATCAGTGTCGGCGTACCGAGCGCCGGGCGTTCGCGCCTCGAAACCGAAGGCCTGATCGGCTTCTTCATCAATACCCAGGTGCTGCGTGCCGAGATCGACGGGCAGCAACCGTTCAGTACCTTGCTGCAACAGGTCAAGCAGGTTGCACTGGGTGCCCAGGCCCATCAGGACTTGCCGTTCGAGCAGTTGGTCGACGCCTTGCAGCCGGACCGCAGCCTCAATCACAGCCCCTTGTTCCAGGTGCTCTACAACCATCAGCAGCAGTTGGGCGCGAGTGTCGAGCGCACTGTCGCAGACTTGCAGGTCGAGCGCCTGCGGTGGCAACAGCACACCACCCAGTTCGATCTGGTGCTCGATACCCAGGAGCAGGGCGAAAGCCTCGACGCCAGCCTGACCTACGCCACGGATCTGTACGACGAGGCGTCGATGATGCGCCTCGCCGAACAGTGGCTGAACCTGTTGCGCGGGGTGGTCAAGGATCCGCAGCAGCGCGTTGCCGAACTGCCGTTGCTGCAAGCGCCGCACTACGATGCGCTGATCCAGCACTGGAACCCGGCGTTCGAGGCGCAACCGCTGTCGCCCACCTTGCACCAGTTGTTCGAGGCCCTGGCTGCGCAACAGCCGAACGCCATCGCGCTGGTCTACGAAGGCGAACACCTGACCTACGCTGCGCTCAACGCCCAGGCCAACCGCCTGGCGCGCAAACTGCGCGAGCACGGCGTCGGTCCCGAGGTGCGGGTCGGCATCGCCACCGAGCGGGCGATGCCGCTGGTGGTCGGCTTGCTGGCGATCCTCAAGGCCGGTGGCGCCTACGTGCCCCTGGACCCGCAATACCCGGCCGAGCGCCTGAGCTACATGATCGACGACAGCGGCATCAGCCTGCTGTTGACTCAACGCCATCTGATCGACGGGTTGCCGGCCCGTGACGGCGTGCAGGTGCTGAGCCTGGAGTCGTTGCAACTGGACGCCTACAGCGCCGACAACCTGCCAGCGCTGGCGTCCCGGGAAAACCTCGCCTACGTCATCTACACCTCCGGTTCCACCGGTCGGCCTAAAGGTGCGTTGCTCAGCCATGGCAACGTCGGGCGTCTGCTCACGGCCACCGCTGCGCAGTTCAACTTCGGCCCGGACGATGTCTGGACCCTGTTCCATTCCTACGCTTTCGACTTCTCGGTGTGGGAGCTGTTCGGTTCGCTGTGCACCGGCGGGCGCCTGGTGATCGTGCCGTATTACATCAGCCGCGAGCCGCAGGCGTTCCACCGCCTGCTCTGTGATGAGGGCGTGACCGTGTTGAACCAGACCCCGACCGCCTTCCGCCAACTGTTGCCAGTGGCCTGCGCCAGCGAACGGAACATGGCGCTGCGCCAGGTGATTTTCGGTGGCGAAGCCCTCGAAGTCGCGAGCCTGCGTCCCTGGTTCGAACGCTTCGGCGACCAGCAGCCGACCCTGGTCAACATGTACGGCATCACCGAAACCACGGTGCACGTCACCTACCGCGCCATCCGCCAGGCCGATCTCGACGGCAAGGCGCAGAGCCCGATCGGCCTGCCGATCCGCGACCTGCGCTGGTACTTGCTCGACAGCCAGTTGCAACCGGTGCCGGTGGGTGTGGCGGGGGAGTTGTACATCGCCGGTGCCGGACTGGCCCGGGGGTATCACGGGCGTTTCGGCCTGACCGCCGAGCGCTTCGTGCCGAGCCCGTTCGATGCCGTACAACGGCTGTATCGCAGCGGTGACCTGGCGCGTCAGCGGGCCGACGGCAGCATCGACTACCTCGGCCGCCTCGACCAGCAAGTGAAGATTCGCGGCTTCCGCATCGAACTGGGGGAAATCGAGGCCGCGTTGCTGGCACAGCCGGGCGTGCGCCAGGCGGTGCTGAGCGTGCACGCGGGCGACGCCGGGCCGCAGCTGTGCGCCTACGTGGTCGCCGAACACACCCCGCACGACCCGATCGCCTGGCGCGACACCCTGCGCGCCGCGCTCAAGGTCGACCTGCCGGACTACATGGTGCCGAGCCACTGGCTGCTGCTGGAGGCCTTGCCGCTCACCGGCAACGGCAAGCTCGACCGCAAGGCCTTGCCGCTGCCCGATACCGACGACTGGCAACGACCCTTCGAAGCCCCTGAAGGCGACCTCGAACGGCAACTGGCGGCGATCTGGGCTGAGGTGCTGGGCGTGGCGCAGATCGGCCGGCGCGAGAACTTCTTTGAACTGGGTGGGCACTCGCTGCTCGCCGCCCAGGCCAGTGCCCGCGTGGAACTGGAATTGGGCATCGAGCTGCCGCTGCGCGCGCTGTTCGAATCCACCGACCTGCAGGCTTATGCCGCCATGGCCGGGCAACACGCCCCGGCTGACAACGATGCACGTCTTGATGCGCTCGAGTCGCTTCTGGACGAGATGGAGATCAACTGATGGAACACACCACTGCCCAGCGTATCGCCAGCCGCTTCGCCGGCCTGTCTGCGGACAAGCGCCGCGAATTTCTGCAACGCATGCAAGAGCAGGGCGTGAGCTTCGGCCAGTTGCCGATTCCGCCCGCCGCCGAGCCGCAGGCGAGCTTCGAACTGTCCTATGCGCAGCAGCGCCAATGGTTCCTCTGGCAGCTCGATCCACAGAGCTCGGCGTACAACATTCCTGCAGCCCTGCGGTTGCACGGGCCGCTAAATGGCGCGGCGTTGCAGCAGAGCTTCGATGTACTGCTGGAGCGGCATCAGAGCTTGCGTAGCCGTTTCGTCGAGGATGACGGCCAGGTAGTGCAGACGCTGGCCGGGTTCACTTCGTTGCCGATCGAACAGATCGACCTGCGCGGCGAACCCCAGGATCAGCGTCTCGAACGGGCGATGAAAACCGTCGAGCAAGAGATTGCCCGGCCGTTCGATCTGCAGCACGGTCCGCTGTTGCGGGTCAGCCTGTTGCAACTCGATACCGAAGACCATGTGCTGTTGCTGACCCTGCACCACATCGTCACCGATGGCTGGTCGATGGGCGTGTTGGTGGAGGAGTTTTCCCGACTCTACGCCGCCCATTGCCAAGGGCAGCATGCGGCATTGCAAGCACTGCCGATCCAGTACTCCGACTACGCCCTGTGGCAACGCCGCTGGATGGAAGCGGGCGAGCTCGAGCGTCAGCTCAACTGGTGGCGCGACACCCTGGGCAGCGAACAACCGCTGCTGGAATTGCCGACGGATCGCCCGCGCCCGGCGCAACCGAGCCAGCGCGGCGCGCGTCTGGATTTCGCCCTCGACGCGAACCTGGCCAGCGGCCTGATGAGCCTGGCCAAACAGCGCGGCGTCACGCCGTTCATGCTGTTGCTGGCGAGCTTCCAGGCCTTGCTCTATCGCTACAGCGGTCAGTCCGACGTGCGCGTTGGCGTGCCGATTGCCAACCGCAATCGCGCGGAAACCCGGGGCCTGATCGGCTTCTTCGTCAACACCCAGGTGATGCGTGCAGAGCTGGACGGGCGCCTGCCGTTCAGCCAGTTGCTCGACCAGGTCCGAGCCGCTTCACTGGATGCCCAGGATTATCAGGACCTGCCATTCGAGCGTCTGGTGCAAGCGCTGCAAGGTGAACGCAGCCTCAGCCACAGCCCGTTGTTCCAGGTGATGTTCAACCACCAGCAAGCCAAACCGGCAGCGGTCAGCGGCTTGCTCGCCGGGCTGCGGGTCGAGGCGCTGAACGCTACGGCGCACACCACGCAATTCGACCTGCAATTGGACACCCAGGAAGAGGGCGACAAACTGTTCGCCAGCCTGACCTATGCCACCGACCTGTTCGACGCCGAGCGCATCGAGCATCTGGCTCGCCATTGGCGCAACCTGCTGGCCGGTGTATTGGCGAACCCGCACACCCCGCTGGCCGAATTGCCGCTGCTGGATGCCGACGAACGCCTGCGCATCCTCGACGAGCTCAACGACACCGCTCAGGTTTATCCGGGCGAAGTCTGCGTGCAGCGCCATTTCGAAGAGCGCGTGATTGAAGACGGTGAAGCGACCGCGCTGGTGTTCCAGGGCCAGTCCTTGAGTTACGCCGAGCTGAACCTGCGCGCCAACCGCCTGGCCCATCACTTGCGCGCCCAGGGCGTCGGTCCGGAAGTGCTGGTGGGGATTGCCTGCGACCGCTCATTGGAAATGGTCGTCGGCCTGCTGGCGATCCTCAAGGCCGGTGGCGCCTATGTGCCGCTGGACCCGGAATACCCGCTCGATCGCCTGGGCTACATGATCGAAGACAGCGGCATTGCGCTGTTGCTGACCCAGGAACACCTGCTGGCGAAATTGCCGACCCCGGACAATGTACGCACCCTGTGCCTGCGTGCCGAAGCCGATTGGCTGAGCGATCTGCCGGGCACCGATCTGCCTGCTTCTGATTTAAAGAGCCGGGCGGTCGCGGAAAACCTCGCCTACGTGATTTACACCTCCGGCTCCACCGGTAAACCCAAGGGCGCAGGCAACCGTCATGTGGCGCTGCACAACCGGCTGGAATGGATGCAGCAAGCCTATAACCTGCAGCCTGCGGACCGCGTGCTGCAAAAGACGCCGTTCAGTTTCGACGTGTCGGTGTGGGAGTTTTTCTGGCCGCTGATGAAGGGCGCTACCCTGGTCATCGCCGCGCCGGGCGAGCACCGCGATCCGCAACGCCTCGCGGCGTTGATCGTCGAACAGGCGATCACCACACTGCACTTCGTGCCATCGATGCTTTCCGCGTTTATCAGCGCCGATGAGTCGCTGGCCTGCACCTCGCTGCAGCGGATCATCTGCAGCGGCGAAGCGCTGCCGATGGAGCTGCAACGCCAGACCTTGCGCAGCCTGCCCCAAGCCAATCTCTACAACCTCTACGGTCCGACCGAAGCGGCCATCGACGTCACCCACTGGACCTGCGTCGAAGAAGGCCGTGACAGCGTGCCGATCGGCCGGCCGATCGCCAACCTGCGCACCTGCATCCTCGACAGCGAGTTGCAACCCCTGCCGCTGGGCGCGGTGGGCGAGTTGTACCTGGGCGGTGTCGGCCTGGCGCGCGGTTATCACCGTCGTGGCGCGCTGACCGCCGAGCGTTTCGTGGTCGATCCGTTCGGCAGCGGCGAGCGCCTGTACCGCACCGGTGACCTGGCGCGCTACCGCGCCGACGGCGCCATCGACTACTGCGGGCGTATCGACCATCAAGTGAAGATTCGCGGTTTGCGCATCGAGCTGGGGGAAATCGAAGCGCGCCTGCAAGAACATGCCGACGTGCAGGAAGCCGTGGTGCTGGCCCTCGATGGCCCGAGCGGCAAGCAACTGGTTGCGTACATCGTGCCGCAGGATCGCGCCTTGATCGGCGCCGATGCCGAGCAGCAAGGCGCCTGGCGCGAAACCCTGAAAAGCCATCTGCTGGCGAGCCTGCCGGATTACATGGTGCCGGCACAGACCTTACTGATCGAGCAGATGCCGCTGAGCCCCAACGGCAAACTGGACCGCAAGCGCCTGCCTGCGCCGACCGCGCAGGTCAGCCAACGCGCCTTCGAAGCGCCGCGCAGCGAACACGAACAGGTGCTGGCGCAGATCTGGCAGGACGTGCTGGGTGTGGAACAGGTAGGGCGTCAGGACAACTTCTTCGAACTGGGCGGCGACTCGATCATTTCGATCCAGGTGGTCAGCCGTGCCCGTCGCGCCGGCTTGAGCCTGCAACCGCGGGATCTGTTCCAGCAGCAAACCTTGCAAGCATTGGCGGCAGTGGTGAAAGAACAGGCGGCGCCGCTGGCGCAACAAGGGCCGGTGGACGGCGTGCAGAAGCTCACGCCGATCCAGCGCTGGTTCTTCGACGAACCGATCCCGCAACGCGCGCACTGGAACCAGGCCGTGCTGCTGACCCCGCGGGAAACCCTCGAATTGCCGCGCCTGCAAGCCGCTCTGCAACGTCTGCTCAAGCAGCACGATGCCCTGCGTCTGCGCTTCAGTCAGGTCCATGGGCAATGGTCGGCGCGTTATGTCGGGGCCGACAGCGCCGATGTGATCGATATGCTCTGGACCGCCCGCGTGGCCAGCGATGCCTCGCTGGAATCGGTGTGCGACGAAGCCCAGCGCAGCCTCAGCCTGCAAGACGGGCCGTTGTTGCGCGTGGCATTGATCGCTCAGGCCGATGGCTCGCAACGGTTGCTGTTGGTGATCCATCACCTGGCGGTGGACGGTGTGTCCTGGCGGGTGTTGCTGGAGGATTTGCAGGCGGCTTATCAGGGCCAGGACCTGCCACCGAAGACCAGCTCGTTCCAGGCCTGGGCGGACAAGCTCGATGCCTATGCGCGCTCCGAAGCCACCGCTGGCGAACTGGACTGGTGGCAAGCGCAGCTGAGTCTGGCGAACGATTCGCTGCCAGCGGCCAATGCCCAAGCCAGTCAAGCCGGGCATTTGCGCCAGGGCGTCAGCATCGGCCTCAATCGCGAACAGACCCGCCAGCTGCTGCAACAGGCGCCAGCGATTTACCGCACCCAGGTCAACGACCTGCTGCTGACCGCCCTGGCCCGCACCCTCAGCCGCTGGACCGGCCACGAATCGGCGCTGATCCAGCTCGAAGGCCATGGCCGCGAAGCGCTGTTCGACGACATCGACCTGACCCGCACCGTTGGCTGGTTCACCAGCCTGTTCCCGGTGTGCCTGACCCCAACGGCCGACCTTGCCGGTTCGATCAAGGCGATCAAGCAGCAACTGCGCGAGATCCCCGGCAAAGGCATGGGCTACGGCCTGTTGCGCTACCTGGGCGACGCCTCGAGCCAGGCGGCGTTGGCCGCTCTGCCGCAAGCACGAGTCACTTTCAATTACCTCGGGCAGTTCGACCAGAGCTTTGCCGAGGACGCGTTGTTCACCCCGGCGCGCGAGTCCAGCGGTGCCGCACAATCGGCCGACGCACCGTTGCCGAACTGGCTGTCGGTGGACGGCCAGGTCTATGGCGGCGAACTGAAGCTGGACTGGACCTTCAGCCGTGAATGCTTCGACCAAACTGACATCGAAGCGCTGGCTGCGGATTACCAAAGCGAGTTGCTGGCGCTGATTGCCCACTGCCTGAGCGATGGCGCGGGCGGCGTGACCCCGGCGGACTTCCCGTTGGCGCGCCTGACCCAGGCGCAACTCGATGACCTGCCGGTGCCGCCGGCGCAGATCGAAGACCTGTATCCACTGTCGCCGATGCAGCCGGTCTGCTGTTCCACAGCTTGTACGAGTCGGAGTCCGGTGCCTACGTCAATCAGCTCAGCGTCGAAGCCCGCGGGCTCGATGCCGAGCGCTTGGGCCGCGCCTGGCAAGCGGTGCTCGACACCCATCCGATCCTGCGCAGCAGCTTCCACTTCCCGGACGGCTTCGAAGCGCCGGTGCAACTGGTGCATCGTCACCTGCACTTGCCGCTGACCTGCCTCGACTGGCGCGACCGCAGTGACCAGGCCGAAGCGCTGGCACAACTGATCGACAACGAACGCCTGCAACTCGATTCGACCCGGGCGCCGTTGATGCGCCTGACCCTGGTGCGCCTCGACGACGAGCGCCAGCAACTGATCTACACCCACCATCACCTGTTGCTCGATGGCTGGAGTAATTCGCTGCTGTTGAGCGAAGTGCTGCAGCGTTATGCCGGGCAAGAAGTGCAGGCAACCACCGGGCGTTTCGCTGACTACATCGGCTGGCTGCAACGCCAGGACGCCCAGGCCGACGAGCTGTTCTGGCGCGGGCAACTGGCGAAGCTGGACAACCCGACTCTGCTGGCCCAAAGCCTGGCGAATGGCAACAGTAAAAACCTGTCGACGGCGGAGTTTGCCGACCATCGCCAGACCTTCGATGTCGCCACCAGCAAGCGCTTCAGCGACTTCGCCCGGCAGCAGAAAGTCACCCTCAACACCCTGGTGCAAGGCGCCTGGGTCCTGCTGCTGCAACGTTACAGCGGCCAGCGCAGCGTTGCGTTTGGCGCGACCGTGGCGGGACGGCCGGTGGACTTGCCGGGGGCTGAAAGCCAGCTCGGGCTGTTCATCAATACCTTGCCGGTGATCAGCAGCCCGGATGCGGTGGAAAGCGTCGAGCAGTGGCTGACTCGCCTGCAGGCGCAGAACCTCGAATTACGCGAGCATGAGTTCACCGCCCTCGGCGACATTCAGCGTTGGGCCGGACGTGCCGGCGAGCCGCTGTTCGACAGCCTGCTGGTGTTCGAAAACTTCCCGGTGGCCGAAGCGCTGCAACAGGGCGCGCCGGCCGGGTTGAGCTTCTCGATTGCGCAGAACCATGAGCGCACCAACTTCCCGCTGACGCTGGCGGCCACCGCCGAAAGCCAGCTCAGCCTGAACTGGAGCTACCAGTGCGCGCACTTCAGCCGCGACGCCATTGCCCGCATGAGCGAGCACCTGGCCGCGCTGCTGGCGGCGATGGTCGCCGCGCCACAGGCGGCATTGAGTGAACTGGACCTGCTAACCGCGCCTGAACGCGCACAACAGTTGGTCGAGTGGAACCCGGCGTTCACCGCGCAGGAAAACCCGCTCTGCGTGCATCAATTGATCGAAGCCCAGGCCGTCATCCGCCCGGACGCCACCGCGCTGATCTTCAACGAACTGGAATTGAGCTTCGACCAGCTCAACCGCCGCGCCAACCAATTGGCCCATCGCCTGCGCGAGCTGGGCATCGGCCCGGAAGTGCGGGTCGGCCTGGCGATGCAGCGAACCCCAGAGATGATCATCGGCCTGCTGGCGATCCTCAAGGCCGGCGGCGCCTACGTGCCGCTGGACCCGGCGTACCCGGCCGAGCGCCTGCGTTATCTGATGGAAGACAGTGGGATTTCACTGCTGATCAGCCAATCGTGGCTGCGGGAAAAGTTGCCATTGCCCGAAGGCTTGTCGGTGCTGGAAGTCGACCGCGAACCACTGGACCTGATGTCGGAAAGCACCCCGGTCAACCTGACCTGCGGCGAGAACCTGGCCTACCTGATCTACACCTCGGGTTCCACCGGCCGGCCCAAAGGCGTGAGCGTGGCCCACGGTCCGCTGGCCATGCATTGCCTGTCGATCGGCGAGTTGTACGGCATGACCCCGGACGATCGCGAGCTGCAATTTGCCTCGATCAGCTTCGACGGCGCCCACGAGCGCTGGTTGACGCCGCTGGTATTCGGTTCGGCAGTGATGCCGCGGGACGACGAGTTGTGGAGCGTGGAGCGCACCTGCGCCGAGATCGAAAAACACGGCATCACCATCGCCTGCTTCACCCCGACATACCTGGCGCAGATTGCCGACTTCATGGGCGAAGCGGGGCGTGATCTGCCGATCCGTTCCTACACCCCGTGCGGCGAAGGCATGGCCAAGCACGCATTCGATGAAGTCCAGCAAGTGCTGCAGCCCAAGCGCCTGATCAACGGCTATGGCCCGACCGAGACGGTGATCACGCCGCTGATCTGGCTGGCGTACCCGGATACCGAATTCGACTCGGCGTTCATGCCCATCGGCCGGCGGTCGGCAACCGCAGCGCCTATATCCTGGACGGCGGCTTGCAGCCGTTGCCAGTCGGCGTGGCGGGGGAGTTGTACCTGGGTGGCGAAGGCGTCGCCCGGGGTTACCACCAGCGTCCGGACCTGACCGCCGAGCGTTTCGTGCCGGACCCGTTCGTGCCGGGGGGCCGCTTGTATCGCAGTGGCGACCTCGCGCGGTTCCGCGCCGATGGCGTGGTCGAGTACCTCGGCCGCATCGACCATCAAGTGAAGATTCGCGGGTTCCGCATCGAACTCGGTGAAATCGAAGCCTGCCTGATGGAGCATGAGGGCGTGCGTGAAGCCTTCGTGATCGATCGCGAAGGCCCGGTGAGCCGCCAGTTGGTCGGCTACGTGGTGCCGCGCGATCCGCTCGCCGATGAGCGGGATTTACGTGAAGCGCTGACGGCGCACCTGCGCAGCCGTCTGCCGGCGCACATGTTGCCGGCGCATTTGATGTGCCTGGCCGCGTTGCCGCTGACGCCGAACGGCAAGCTCGATCGCCAGGGTCTACCGGCGCCCGAAGCCTGCCGTGAAACCCACGATCAAGTGGCCGCCGCCTCACCGGCCGAAGCCTTGCTGGTGGAGATCTGGCAGGAGCTGCTGGGGCTGGACTCGGTGGGGGTCACCGAGAACTTCTTCGAGCTCGGCGGCGACTCGATCATCTCGCTGCAAGCCGTGAGTCGTGCCGGGCAGCGCGGGCTGGTGTTCAGTCCCAAGCAACTGTTCGAACAACAGACCATTCGAGCCCTCGCGGCGGTGGCGACCAGCCGTGCAGCTGCGTTGGTTGAAGCGCCAACAGTCGAAGCTTTCTCGTTGGTGGCGCACATCGACATCGCCGCTCGCGTAGGTCTGCAAGACCTGTATCCACTGTCGCCGATGCAGCAAGGCATGCTGTTCCATTGCCTCGATTCACCGGAGCTGAACCCCTACGTCAACCAGTTGAGCGTGGCGGTGGACGGTTTGCAGGTGCCGCGTTTCCGTGCGGCCTGGCAGACCCTGGTCGAACGTCATGAAGTGCTGCGCGCGGCGTTCCACTGGCGCGATGGTTTGGCCGATCCGCTGCAAGCGGTGTTCGCCGACGTCGAGTTGCCGATCGAAGAACTCGACTGGCGCGAGCGCACCGACACCGAGCAGGCGTTGGGCGAATTGGCGGCAGCGGAACAAGCCAAAGGCTTCGACCTGAGCTGCCCGCCGCTGATGCGCTTTATCCTGGTGCGCCTGGGCGATGATCGCTACCAGATGATCTGGATCTACCATCACCTGCTGCTGGACGGCTGGAGCGCCTCGCGACTGTTGGCCGACATGCTGCGTCTGTATCACAATGACAGCCTGCCGGCCCTGACCGGTCGCTACGCGGACTACATCGCCTGGCTGCAACGTCAGGACGGTGCGCAGGCCGAAGGCTTCTGGCGCGAGCGTCTGGCGCTGCTTGAAGCACCGACCATCCTGGCCAAGGCTTCGGGTGCCGCAGGTTCCGGCCACGGCGTGATGTACAGCAACCTCGATGCCGAAGCGACGCGCAAACTGCACACCTTCGCCAAGCGTCAGCGGGTGACACTGAACACGCTGGTGCAAGGCGCCTGGCTGCTGCTGTTGCAACGTCACAGCGGCCAACGCAGCGTCGCATTCGGCGCGACGGTGGCGGGGCGTCCGACCGGGCTGGCCGGCGCGCAGGACATGCTCGGCCTGTTCATCAACACCTTGCCGGTGATCCAGACCCTCGATCCGCAACAACCGCTGGGCGAGTGGTTGCGTGCGTTGCAGGACTACAACCTGATGGTCCGCGACTACGAGCACACGCCGTTGTCGGACATCCAGCGCTGGGCCGGGCAGGGTGGCCAGGGCTTGTTCGACAGCATCATCGTGTTCGAAAACCATCCGGTGGACCGTGCCTTGAAAGGGGGCGAGGAGGGTGAGCTGCGCTTTGCCGAAGTCGGCAGCGGCGGGGTCACCAACTTCCCGATGGACTTGATGGTCAGCGCCAACGAGGAAGGGCTGGAAGTCGAATACCTGTTCCTGCGTGATCGCTTCAGTGAAGTGGAAGTGCAGCGGATTCGTGCGCAGCTTGAAGGCTTGCTGCGTGCGTTGCCTGAAGATGCTACTTGTCTGCTGGGCAATATCGGTTTGCCTGAAGCGGTTATCAGCCTGCCGCAAGCGAGCGATGACCCTGCCGATCTGCTGCACGCCTTCAATCAGCATGTGTGCAACCAGCCGCAGAAAATCGCCTTGATCTGTGAAGACCGGCAAGTCACTTATGCCGAGCTCGAGGCCCAGGCCAATGGGCTGGCGCAGCACTTGATCGGTCGCGGTATCGGTGCGGAAAGTCTGGTGGCTGTTGCGCTGCCACGTTCGGAACGCACCATCGTCGCGTTCCTTGCAGTGCTCAAGGCGGGTGCGGCTTACTTGCCCCTGGACCTGGCGTACCCGGCCGAGCGACTGGCCTACATGCTCAGCGATTCTGCCGCCAGCCTCTTGCTCTGCGACAGCGATCTGGGCGAACGACTGACCCTGGCCGACAGGCCGCCACGTCTGTTGCTCGATCAGCTGAGCGTTGGCGACAGTGTTGAGCGCCCGATGTCCAATCCATTGCCGGGACACCTGGCTTACCTGATCTATACCTCCGGTTCCACCGGCCTGCCCAAGGGGGTGGCCGTGGCGCGCGGGCCGATTGCCCGGCATTGCCGCGGCATCATCGACCTCTACGAACTGGCACCGCGCAGCCGCGAGTTGCACTTCATGTCCTTCGCTTTCGACGGCGCCCAGGAGCGCTGGCTGAGTGTGATGTTGGCCGGCGGCAGCCTGGTGATCCGCGACGACAGCCTGTGGACCCCGGAACAAACCCTGGACATGCTGCATCGCCACAGCGTTACCGTGGCCTGCTTCCCGCCGGCGTACCTGCAACAGATGGCCGAAGTGGCCGAGCGCCTGGGCAATCCGCCAGCGGTCGAAGTGTATTGCTTCGGCGGTGATGCGGTACCGGAAGCCAGTTTCGAGCAGGTCAAACGCGCTCTGCGTCCACAGCGTCTGGTCAACGGCTACGGCCCGACCGAGACCGTGGTCACGCCGCTGTTGTGGCGCGCCGAGATCAGCGAAACCTGCGATGCAGCCTATGCCCCAATCGGGCGTGGCGTAGCAGGGCGTGGACTGTATGTACTCGATGCGGATCTTAATCCATTGCCGGTCGGTGTCAGCGGTGAGCTGTACCTGGGCGGCGAATGCCTGGCGCGTGGGTATCACCAGCGTCCGGGCATGAGTGCCGAACGCTTTATCCCCGATCCGTTCGAGGCCGGCGGCCGCATGTACCGCACCGGCGACCTGGTGCGCCAGCGCGAGTGCGGGTTGATCGATTACCTGGGGCGGCTTGACCAGCAAGTGAAGATCCGTGGTTTCCGCATCGAACTGGGCGAAATCGAAGCCCGCCTGCGCGATTGCGCCGGGGTGCAGGATGCCGCCGTGGTGGTGCACGACACGCCGACTGGCAAGCAGTTGGTGGGCTACGTGGTGGCTGGCGGTGCTGTTGGACTGGACCGCCGCTTGAAGTCTGAACTGCAAGCGCAATTGCCGGACTACATGGTGCCGGCACGGATCCTGGTGCTGGAACGCTTCCCGCTGTCGGCCAACGGCAAGCTCGATCGCCGCGCACTGCCTGTGCCGGAATGGGCCCTCGGCGGTTACCGCGCACCGCGCAATACGCTGGAAACAGCGCTTACGGCGATCTGGCAGGAAGTGCTGGGCATGCCGCAAGTGGGCATCGACGACAACTTCTTCGAACTGGGTGGCGACTCGTTGCAGGTGCTCAAGGTCATCTCGCGGGTGCGCAGCCAGCCGCAATTGGGCTTTGAATTGAAGCTGCGCGACTTGATGCAGAAGCCGTGCATCGCCGAACTCAGTGGTTATCAGGCTGCCGAGCCGACGTCTGCGCCGGATCCGCTGCTGGCGCTGAATGCACGAATCCCCAACGTGCCGGCGCTGTTCTGCCTGCACGCCGGCTTCGGCACGGTGTTCGACTACGAACCGCTGGCGCGGCGCCTTGATGGACGGCGCACGGTGTACGGCCTGCAATGCCGGATGCTGCTCGATCCGCAATGGCAGGACGCGTCACTGCTGGCCATGGCCCAGGCCTACACGCAGCGAATTCGCACGCAACAGCCCGACGGCCCGTACTACTTGCTCGGTTGGTCGCTGGGTGGCGCGTTGACGCAACTGGTTGCCCATGAACTGGAATCCCAGGGGCAGACGGTGGCTTTTGCCGGGCTGGTCGACAGCTATGTGGCGGGCACGGCGCAAGCGTCGGACTTGCGAGAAGATTTGGCGGATTTCCTGAAGTTTGTCCTCGGTCAGCCGTCTGAAGAAGCACAGGCGTTGATTGCCGCGAAAGCCGCAGGCCTGAACGAGCGCGACGGTGCCACAGCAGTGATCGAAGCGGCCATGCACGGCTCCAATGACCACGCAGCGTTGGGCGCCAGTGAACTGACGCAGATCTTCGCCACCGGTTCATCGCTCAAACACCTGTCACTGGCGCAACGACAACTGCCGATGATCCAGGCCACGGCCCATCGCTGGTGGGTGGCCGGGCGCGACGACGAACGCCGGGTGTTCGAAGCCCAGGTTGGCGCCCACGGCGTTGATCGCCTATTGGCCGGTGGACACTACGAACTGCTGCGCGGCGACGAATTGCTCGACGAACTGGAAAACCTGCTGGAGCACCGCATGGCCACCGCATAAAACAAAGCCCCCCTGTAGGAGCTGGCTTGCCAGCGAAGGACGTCAACGATAACGCGTGTTTCCTGACTAAACGCGGCGCACTTGAGTCCTTCGCCAGCAAGCCGGCTCCTACAAGGGATCTTCGCTCGATTCAATATTGTGTTCCGCCCGATTACTGACCCCATTGTGTAAAAGGATTCATCCCATGGCCGTCTTGCCAGAACTTGAAGCATTTCTCGAACTCGCCGAATTCGGCCGCCTGACCGGCAAAAGCCGCCCGATGCACGAACAGACCCCGCAACAGGCACGGATCGACTTCGAAGCGTCCTCAGGCTTTCTCGACGTGCCGCTGGACAGCGTTGCCTGCGAGGACTTCACCATTGCCGCGCGGGATGGCCATAGTTTGTCGGCGCGCCTGTATCGCGATGGCAAACCGGTCGACGGACTGCAGCCCGTGGTCCTGTATTTCCACGGCGGCGGCTACGTGGTCGGCAGCCTCGATTCCCACGACGCACTGTGCCGTCGCCTGGCCGCCCAGGGTGGTTTCGCCCTGCTGACGGTGGATTACCGCCTGGCACCGGAATGGCGTTTCCCCACCCCGGTACAGGACGCCTGCGATGCCGGCAACTGGCTGGTCCGCGAGGGAGCAGCCCATGGCCTGGACGCAACGCGGGCCGCCGTGGCCGGTGACAGCGTCGGCGCGACCCTGGCCACGGTGTTGTCGATCATGGCCGTGCGCGAACCTGCAGAATTACTGTTGAAACCCAAGGCACAAGTGCTGGTGTACCCCGTGATAGATGCCACCATCAAACGCGCCTCGCATCGCGACTTCGCCGAAGGCTACCTGCTGGAGACGCCGACGCTGGACTGGTTCTACACCCATTACGCCCGCACAACCCAGGACCTGGCGGACTGGCGCTGCTCGCCGTTGCTGGCTGACGATCTGTCAGGCGTTGCGCCGGCACTGGTCTACCTGGCCGGGCATGACCCGTTACATGACGAAGGGTTGGCCTACGCCGAGCTTCTGCGTGCTGCCGGTAATGAGGTGACGCTGCTGGAACAGCCGGGCATGACCCATGACTTCATGCGCATGGGTGGGTTGCTGAGTGAAGTGGAGGGGATTCATGCGGAAGTGGCGGGGTGGGTGCGTTCGCAGCTTTGAATTGAAATGCAAAACGCCGCCATTCCTGGATAGGGGGTAGCGGTTTTTTACATTAAGCAGGAAGATTTTTGGTAGATCTACCATCGCCTTCGCGAGCAAGCCCGCTCCCACATTTTGATCTATGTCGTACACAAATTTTGCGCCTCTGAAGATCAAATGTGGGAGCGGGCTTGCTCGCGAAGACTGCCTGACAGTCAATACAAATCTATAGCTCCAACAAATGCGCGTACTAACAATGCAGGCACTGTTTTTTCCGTTTATGTACTTCGCGTGTAAGTACCGTTACCCGTCATTAAACAGTGTTTAATTGCGCTTGTTTAATCCCCCGCAAGATGACTTCCTACAAGCTACAACACCTTGCGCCATTGCCTACAGTTACGCCAGAATCCGCCGGCTTGTGCGCCTTGGGTGCGGGCTCTATCGTTTGTCGGTCGCTGAAAAACAGCGATCGGGTTTGGTAGCCCGTTTCGTATTAGGCGCATAGCGCCACCTTACGCAGTCGCTTTCTCCGGACTCTGTTTTATGGTGGCCATGCGCAGGGCTCCTTCAGGGGCGCCGGGTTCCTAATGCGACCGGTCTACCAACCCGCGTATGGCCGCCACCTTTCGTTTGGTAGCGAGGGTGATGGCTCCTTTGTTATTCGCGTTAGGAGTTTCATCTATGTTCAAGGTCACACCCAACCCGCCAGATACCGATCCGGCATCCCCCTGCGAAAACCTCGATTCAAGACAACTCCACGAAGCCGCCGAACGCGCGCTCGACCATCACCTCAATCCGGCCGCCAACATCATGGCCACGCCACGCAAACTCTGCACCATGTTCACCGTCAACCCCGAGCTCGATACCGAAACGCTGCTGGCCCATGCCTGCGAGTCGCTGGCATCGGCCAATGTCATGGCCATGGACCTGGCGGACCATATGGAGGGGCCGAGCCGCAATTCACTGCTGGGGATTGCGCAGGTCATCATGCTGGGGGAGTTGGCGGTGAATCGGGCGCTGGATCGACTCGACCCGCCTTAGTAGACACTGCCCCTTCGCCGGATGTCTGGTGCCGGGATTTGTAGCAGGGCGGCTATCGCCTTCGCGAGCAAGCCCGCTCCCACAGTTGATCGATGTGAACATTGAATTCTGTGTTCACTGAAGATTCCCTGTGGGAGCGGGCTTGCTCGCGAAGACGGCATCACAATCAGCGAAATTCTCAAGCCAAAAAAAATGCCCGCGTCTCACGACACGGGCATTTTTCAGTTCAGCTCAGCGCTCAGAAATCATACTTCGCCGTGACCTGCATGTTACGCGGCTCGCCGGAGAAGGTGGTGCCGAAGTTGCCCAGGCCCGTCAGGTATCGCTTGTCGAAGACGTTGTTGGCATTGACGGTGAAGCTCAGGTGGTCGTCGTACTCGTAGCGAGTCATCAGGTCCACCAGGGTGTAGCCGCCTTGCTTGAGATTGACGCTGCCATCGGTAGGGCTGAAGGTCTGGCCGTAGAACGCGCTCTGCCAGCTGACACCGCCACCGACGGTGACCTGGTTCAGCGCGCCCGGCAGGCGGTAGGTGGTGAACGTGCGTACGCTGTGTTCCGGTTTGCTGGTGGCCAGCGGGAAGCCGAAGATGCGCTGTTCGTCCTTGTCGCGGGTGCGGGCGTAGGTGTAGCCGGCAGAGACGTTCCAGTCTTGCGCCAGTTCGCCGGCCAGTTCCAGTTCCACGCCTTTGGTGGTGGCGCCGGAGATGGCTTCGTACACGTCCTGGCCGGTGCCGTCGGTGGTGACGTATTGGGCGACGTTGTCCTGTTCGATGCGGAAGAAGGCCAGGCTGGCGTTCAGTCGGCCATCGAAATAGGCCGCCTTCAGACCGGTCTCGTAGGCGTCGCCTTCCACCGGATCCAGGGTCTTGCCGCTGGCGTCCTTGTAGATCTGCGGCTGGTAGATGTTGGTGTAGCTGGCATAGACCGAGTACGTGTCGTTCAGGTCATAGACCACACCGGCGTAAGGTGTGACCACGCCGTGTTCCTTGTAGCTGGCGTGGGTGTCGGCCAGGCCGGCGCCCGGGTAGTAGCTGTAATCTTCGTCGTACTTGAAGGTGCTCAGACGGCTGCCGAGGATGAACGACAGGTCGTCTGTCGGACGCAGGCGCGTGGCCAGGTAAACGCCGTTCTGGCTGGTGGTGCGCTCGTACTTGCCGTTTTTCGGAAACTCCTGGACCGGCAGGTTGCCTTTCCAGTCAAAGATACTGCCCGGGACCAGTTCGAAGGCGCTGGTGTCGTAGGTGGCACCGGTCTGGCGCGAGTGCGAAGCCATGAAGCCGGCGACCAGTTCGTGTTCGCGACCACCGAGGGTGAATGGGCCGGAGACGTTCACGTCAGCGGTGTTCTGCACGCGATGGCCTTCCCAGCGACCCCAGTAAAAGAACATGCCTTCACCGGTGGTGCGGTCCGGGTTGCCGCCGCTGGCCGAGGCCAGGCGGGTATCGTGATCGGTGGTTTTCTGGTCGAGGCTGACCTTGAGTTTCCAGTCGTTGGCCAGGGCCTGTTCCAGGGAAGCGAAGTAGGTGGTGCTGTCGAAATCACGACGGCTCCAGTCGGCGCCCGGGTTGAAGCTGCGCGAGAAGTCGGTGCGGCCGCCATCGCTGAAGAACGGCGAGTTACCGGTCCAGGAACTGCCGCGCGGGGTGGCGCTGGACTTGTCGATGCCGAAGGTCAGCAGGGTGTCGCTGGTCAGGTCGGCTTCGAGGATGCCGTAGAACAGGTCTTTCTTCTGGCTGTAGTGGTCGATGTACGAATCTTTGTCCTGGTAGGCGCCGACGAAGCGGCCACGCACGTTGCCTGAGTCGGTCAGCGAACCGGAGATATCGCCTTCGGTGCGGTAGTTGTCCCAGTAGCCGGCGGTGGCGCTGACCGAGGCCTTGAACTCCTTGGTCGGTTTCTTGCGCACTAGGTTGACGGTGGCGGACGGGTCACCCGAGCCGGTCATCAGGCCGGTAGCACCCTTGATGACTTCGATGCGATCGAGGCTGGCGGAGTCGTCGCTGTTGTTGGGGTTCTCACCGTAAACACCGTCGTAGGGGATGTTGACGCCATCGTATTGATAGTTGGTGATGGCAAAGCCGCGGGAGGAAAACTCGGTACGGTCACTGTCGTACTTCTGCATCGTGATGCCGGGGGTGTTGCGCAATGCGTCGCTGACACTGGTTACGCCGCGGTCATCCATCTGCTGACGAGTCACCACGGTCACTGATTGCGGCGTTTCACGCAGGGTCAGCGGCAGCTTGGTGGCGGTGGTGGTTGCACCGGTGGTGTAAGAGCCGGTGTCTTCGGTGTTCAGGCCCAGGGCCTGGCCGGAAATGGTGGTCGCACCCAGTTGCAGGCTCGAGCCGCCGCCGGACACCAGGGTGACGCTGTTGCCGTTGATCTGGAACGAAATGCCGGTGCCCTTGAGCAGTTCCGCCAGCGCCTGGGAAGGCTCCAGCGAACCGGACACCGCGCGGGACCTGATTCCGGCAACCTGGTCCGGGCTGTAGAGGATCTGCAGGTTGGTCTGCATGCCCAGTTCAGTCAGCGCGCTGGACAGCGGCTGGACCGGGATACTTACTTTTACAGGTGCTGCATTGGCCATCGAGCTCCCCAGCAAGGTGGCGGTCAGCAGTACGCTGGTGAACAGGGTGCGATGCAGAGTCGGACGCTGTACGGCCAGCGCGAGAGGTGTGCGGCGGGTTTGAGGTCGCATTACTTACCTGAGCTCCTGAAAAAGTGTTGTGCAGAGTTTTTTGTTAATAGGAATGATTATTAGACGCAGCACGAACGGAAAACCGGAAAGAAACCGGGAAAATAAATTTCTGGAGGGTGAAAACCGCGCAGAACCTGTGGGAGCGGCGGTGCGACGATTCGACTTGCTCGCGAAAGCGGTGTGTCAGACGACATCAAAATTGACCGGGCCGCCGCCTTCGCGAGCAAGCCCGCTCCCACAGGTCCGCGCATGGCCACGAGCACCCGATCAGGCAGGGGCCATTTCGGTGATGACCTTGCCGCTTTCCATGCGCACCAATTGATCCGCCACGTCGAAATAGCGGTCATCGTGGGAGATCACGATGATGGTCTTGCCCAGGCGCTTGAGGTCCGGCAGCAGCTCGGTGTAGAAGATCCGGCGGAAGGTCGGGTCCTGATCGGCCGCCCATTCGTCGAACACCAGCACCGGACGTTCCTCGAGCCAGGCATTGACCAGGGCCAGGCGTTTGCGCTGGCCGGTGGAGAGGTCGGTGGTGGTGAAATTGCCGTCCTTGACGCTGACCTTGTGCGCGATCTCCAGGCGTTGCAGGTATTTGTTGGCGTCTTCGGGGATGTGCGTATCGCCCTGGACCACGTCATCGAACAGGTAGTAGTCGGCAAAGATGGTGGTGAACAACTGGCGATAGTCGTCGCGGTTCTGCGCGTCGATGCCCACGCCGTTGACGCGGATTTCACCCTGCTGCGGCGTGTACAGCCCCAGCAGCAACTTGATCAGCGTGGTCTTGCCGCAGCCGTTCTCGCCGACGATGAAGGTGATGTCGCCTTGCTTGATGGTCAGGTTGACCGGCCCGAGCTGGAATGGCGCGGCCCCTTCGGCTGCCGGGAAAGCGAAACGCACATCGGCCAGTTTCAGTTCGTGCACCACGGGCTGGACGTGGCCTTGGTCGCTGAGCAGCAAGTGCGGTTCAGGGGTGGAGAATTGCTCGGACAACTCGGCGATCCGGCGAAAGGCGATCTGCGCACGGCTGACGATCGGCAGGATGCTGATCAAATGTTCCAGCGGGCCTTTCATGTACAGCAGCACCAGCACGAAGCCGCTCATCACGGTTTTGTCGGCGCTCGGCCAGAAGGTTTGCAGCGCCAGGGCCAGGCCGATGACGACAAAGAACAGCATCGAGCCGAAGGTCTTGGCGATGACGAAGGTGTTGATCGAGCGCACCTGGGTGTTGCAGATGAACTCGGCGGTGGACTTGATGCCCGAGACGAACATGCGCTGGCGGCGAGGGCGGTGGATGCGCAGTTCCTTGGCGCCTTCGGCAATGGCGTTGTAGTGTTTTTGCAATTCGTCTTCGGCGTCGCGGGCGGCCATGAAACCTTGCACGCCCTTGCTTTGGGCATAGGCCTGGATCGCCGTGCCGATCAGGATCGCGGCGACCATGATCAGGAACATCGGCCACGACAGGATCGCCAGGTAGCCCATGCAGCCCAGGGTCACCGTGAGCGAAATCGCCAGCGGCGCGAAGGCGAAGGCGAAGTCGCTGATGGTGTCGACGTCGTGGGTCAGCACCGGGATCAGACGGTGGCTGCGATAGCGTTCGATCTGTTCGATCGGCGCCGACAGGACCTTTTCCCCCAACTGTTTACGCAGCGTGGCGATGATGTGCTGGCCGACATAGTTGGTGCCGATGTCCGAGCAGATCGAGCTGGCCAGCGCCAGCAGGCACAGGCCGGCGAACAGCGCAACGACGCCTTGGCTCAGGCCGGTTTCCGAATGCAGGGCGTTGTTGATGGTCGCCAGCAATACCGTGACGCTCAGGCCGCCGACCATGCCCAGGAAAATGGAGGCCGCGACAATGAGCCGAAAGGGTTTCAACAGGGCGAACAATTCGCCGATGGCGCCACGGGTTGGCTGGGTCATGGAAGACGGTTCCTTGGGTCGTGAAGGCAGATACCCAGTAGAACGTCTGGTGGGAGGGTTAATTTACAAGGGCGCCGACTGGCGGCAGGACTGATCAACACGACCCCTGATCGACGCTGGCCCCTGTAGGAGCTGGCTTGCCAGCGAAGGCGGTGTCACAGGCAACATTGATGTTGGATGTGGTGGCCTCTTCGCTGGCAAAAGCCAGCTCCTACAGGGGGATCGCGTGTCGGCGCAGGCGGTGTCACAGGCAACATTGATGTTGGATGTG
>NZ_MULM01000146.1:0-60812 GCF_002029345.1 Pseudomonas sp. VI4.1 | reverse complement strand
ACGCGCCACCTCCCTGTAGGAGCCCGGCTTGCCGGCGAAGGCGTCATCGAATCGCTCAGCTCGCAGCGCTCCTACAGGGAATGCGAAACGCGTCCATAGAGTGTTGTTCACTATTGTTCATTGTCAATCGACGTGTTGTTCAAATGTTCAGTGAAGGTTGTTCATTTCTGTTCAGCAATGAACACGGTTTTTCCGTTCTGTGAGGAATTTTCAAACCGGATCAAACGCTTATATTTTCTGGCACGAATGTCGCTCTATCGCTCAGGTCGCTTGACTCCAATAATAAAAAGGCCGAGCCATGTCATTAACCCTGGAGCACGTCAGCCGTACCGTCGAGGGCCAGACCTGGATCGACGACGCTAACTTAAGTTTCGAGCCTGGATCCTTCAACGTTTTGCTCGGCCGCACCCTGTCCGGCAAAACCAGCCTCATGCGCCTGATGGCCGGGCTGGACAAGCCCGACAGCGGCCGCATCCTGATGAACGGCGTCGACGTCACCCAGCGCCCGGTGCGCCTGCGCAATGTGTCGATGGTCTATCAGCAGTTCATCAACTACCCGACCATGACGGTGTTCGAGAACATTGCTTCGCCGTTGCGCCAGGGCGGTGTTTCCAACGAGCTGATCCAGAGCAAGGTGCTGGCAACCGCGAAGATGCTGCGCATCGAAAAATTTCTGCAGCGCTATCCGCTGGAACTCTCCGGCGGCCAGCAACAGCGCACGGCCATGGCCCGGGCGCTGGTCAAGGACGCCGAGCTGATCCTGTTCGACGAGCCACTGGTCAACCTCGACTACAAGTTGCGCGAGGAACTGCGCCAGGAGATGCGCGAGCTGTTCAAGGCGCATCACACCATCGCCATCTATGCCACCACCGAACCCAACGAAGCCCTGGCCCTGGGCGGCACCACGACCATTCTCCATGAAGGTCGGGTGATCCAGAGCGGCAAGTCCTCGGCGGTGTATCACCAGCCGCAGACCGTACTGGCCGCCGAGCTGTTCAGCGAGCCGCCAATCAACCTGATGCCCGGCCGCATCGCCGGCAACGAAGTGAGTTTCGCCAATTTCGTGCACTTTCCGTTGAACGTGGACCTGCGGCCGGTGGGCGAGGGCGAGTTCCGCTTCGGCGTGCGGCCCAGCCACATTTCGCTGGTGCCCAGCAACGATGACGATCTGGAACTGGCGGTGACCGTCGAAGTGGCGGAGATCAGCGGTTCGGAAACCTTCCTGCACGTGCGCAACGAGCATTTCCTGCTGGTGCTGCACCTGCCCGGGGTCCATGAATACGACGTCGACGCGCCAATTCGCATCTACATACCGACCCATAAACTGTTTGTGTTCGATATGCAGGGGCGGCTGGTCCAGGCGCCCGGTCGCCGTATCGCGAGGGTTGCCTGATGGCCGAAATCCGTTTGCAGAACCTCGCCCACAGCTACATCCGCACGCCGACCGGTCCCGACGATTATGCGATCCGCGAGATGGACCATGTCTGGGAGCAGGGCGGTGCCTACGCCTTGCTCGGGCCTTCGGGCTGCGGCAAGTCGACCTTGCTCAACATCATTTCCGGGTTGCTCAGCCCATCCCAGGGCCAGGTGCTGTTCGACAGCAAAGTGGTCAACGCGCTGACCCCGGAGAAGCGCAATATCGCCCAGGTTTTCCAGTTTCCGGTGGTCTACGACACCATGACGGTGTACGACAACCTGGCCTTCCCGCTGCGCAACCAGGGCATGGCGGAGGCGAAGATTCACAGCAAGGTGCAGGAAATCGCCGAAGTGCTCGACCTCCAGGCATTGCTGAGCAAGAAGGCGCGCAACCTCACCGCCGACGAAAAACAGAAAGTCTCCATGGGCCGGGGATTGGTGCGCGATGACGTGTCGGCCATCCTCTTCGACGAACCGTTGACGGTGATCGACCCGCACCTGAAGTGGAAGCTGCGGCGCAAGCTCAAGCAGATCCACGAGCAATTCAACATCACCATGGTCTACGTCACTCACGATCAGCTGGAAGCCTCGACCTTTGCCGACAAGATTGCGGTGATGTACGGCGGGCAGATCGTGCAGTTTGGCACGCCGCGGGAACTGTTCGAGCGCCCGAGCCACACCTTTGTCGGCTATTTCATCGGCAGCCCGGGCATGAACCTGATCGAGGTAACGCCGCAACCGGGGGGCGTCGGGTTCGCCTCGACTCACTTGCCGCTGTCCGCTGCCCAGCAACAGCGCATCGCCGAGTCCGAGTGGCACACCCTGAAGGTCGGTATCCGGCCGGAGTTCGTCCACGTGTGGGATGAACCCTTCGATGACGCGCTGCGGGCCCAAGTCGTACACGTCGAAGACCTGGGCACCTACAAGATCGTGACCCTGGACCTCGACGGCGCGCCGCTGAAAGTGCGCCTGGCCGAAGACAAACCGGTGCCAGAAGGTACGGCGTACATCAGCTTCCCGGCGCAATGGCTGATGGTGTATGCCAATGACTACCTGCTGGAGGCGCAGCCATGAACAAGGTCTATAACAACAAGGCGTGGTGGTTGGTGTTGCCAGTGTTTTTGCTGGTGGCGTTCAGTGCGGTGATCCCAATGATGACCGTGGTCAACTACTCGGTGCAGGACATCTTCGACCAGTCCAGCCGCTACTTCGTCGGCGCCGACTGGTACCGCCAGGTGCTGCTCGATCCTCGCTTGCATGATTCGCTGCTGCGCCAGTTCATCTACTCAGGGTGCGTGCTGCTGATCGAAATCCCCCTGGGCATCGCCATCGCCCTGACCATGCCGACCAAGGGCCGCTGGTCGTCGCTGGTGCTGATCATCCTGGCGATTCCGCTGCTGATCCCGTGGAACGTGGTCGGCACCATCTGGCAGATCTTCGGCCGGGCGGACATCGGCCTGCTCGGCGCGAGCCTCAAGGCCATGGGCATCAACTACAACTACGCGGCCAACACCATGGACGCCTGGGTCACGGTGCTGGTGATGGACGTCTGGCACTGGACGTCGCTGGTGGCGCTGTTGTGTTTTTCCGGCCTGCGGGCAATTCCGGACGTGTACTACCAGGCGGCGCGGATCGATCGGGCTTCGGCCTGGGCGGTGTTCCGGCACATCCAGTTGCCCAAGCTCAAGAGCGTGCTGCTGATCGCGGTGATGTTGCGGTTCATGGACAGCTTCATGATCTACACCGAACCGTTTGTGTTGACGGGCGGCGGTCCGGGTAATGCCACGACGTTCTTGAGTCAGACCTTGACTCAGATGGCCGTAGGGCAATTCGACTTGGGACCCGCTGCTGCTTTCTCCCTGGTGTATTTCCTGATCATTTTGTTGGTGTCCTGGCTGTTCTACACCGCCATGACTCACTCTGACGCCAACCGCTGAGGTCCGCCATGAGTAAAAGAAAGCTCATTCCGCTGTTGATCTACATCCTGTTCCTGCTGGTACCGATTTACTGGCTGCTGAACATGTCCTTCAAGAGCAACGGTGAAATACTCGGCGGCCTGACGCTGTTTCCCCAGGACTTCACCTTCGCCAACTACAAGGTGATCTTCACCGATCCGAGCTGGTACAACGGTTACCTCAACTCGCTATACTACGTGAGCCTGAACACGGTGATCTCGCTGAGCGTGGCGCTGCCGGCGGCGTACGCGTTCTCGCGTTATCGTTTCCTCGGTGACAAGCACCTGTTCTTCTGGCTGCTGACCAATCGCATGGCACCGCCGGCGGTCTTTCTGCTGCCGTTCTTCCAGCTGTATTCCTCGATCGGGCTGTTCGATACGCACATCGCGGTGGCGTTGGCCCATTGCCTGTTCAACGTGCCGTTGGCGGTGTGGATTCTCGAAGGCTTCATGTCCGGCGTGCCCAAGGAGATCGACGAAACGGCCTACATCGACGGCTACAGTTTCCCCAAGTTCTTCGTCAAGATTTTCGTCCCGCTGATCGGCTCCGGGATCGGTGTCACGGCGTTTTTCTGCTTCATGTTTTCCTGGGTCGAGCTGCTGCTGGCGCGAACCCTGACCTCGGTGAACGCCAAGCCCATCGCCGCGGTGATGACGCGCACGGTCTCGGCGTCGGGCATCGACTGGGGCGTGCTGGCAGCGGCGGGGGTGTTGACCATCCTGCCGGGCATGCTGGTGATCTGGTTTGTTCGCAACCACGTGGCCAAGGGCTTTGCCCTGGGCCGGGTATGAGGAACTGATGATGGAATGGATGAGTTGGACCGTCCCCACCGCGGCGTTCTTCTGCGCCATTGCCTTGATCCTGGTGGGCATGACGACCTGGGAGCTACGCTCACCGAGTGTCCCTCGGCGGGGTTTCCTGCCGATTGCCACCACCCGTGGCGATCGGCTGTTTATCGGTCTTCTCGGCAGCGCCTACCTGCATTTGCTGGTAATCGGCGCTACCGAATGGAGCATCTGGGTCGCGTTCGCGGTGTCCCTGGTGTGGCTGTTGGCTGTGATGCGTTGGGGCTAGTCGAAATCGATCGGCAACGTTGCTCCGAAACCTAAACAGGAGGTCTCTATGTTCGACAAAAACAATAAGCTGCGACATAGCGTTTCATTGGCAGCCATGCTGGCACTCAGCGGTTTGAGCGCTGCGGCCTGGGCCGATGCCTATGAAGACGCCGCCAAAAAATGGATTGGCAGCGAGTTCAAACCGTCCACCCTCACGCCAGAGCAGCAGCTCGCGGAGTTGAAGTGGTTCATCAAGGCCGCCGAGCCGTTTCGCGGGATGAACATCAAGGTGGTCTCGGAAACCATCGCCACCCACGAATATGAATCCAAGGTACTGGCCAAGGCCTTTACCGAGATCACCGGGATCAAGCTGACCCACGACCTGCTTCAGGAAGGCGACGTGGTGGAAAAGCTGCAGACCCAGATGCAATCGGACAAGAACATCTATGACGGCTGGGTCAACGACTCGGACCTGATCGGCACGCACTTTCGCTACGGCAAGACCGAATCGATCACCGACCTGATGGCCAACGAAGGCAAGAACTACACCTCGCCGACCCTGGACATCAAGGACTTCATCGGCATTTCCTTCACCACCGCACCGGACGGCAAGATCTATCAGCTCCCCGACCAGCAATTCGCCAACCTCTACTGGTTCCGCGCCGACTGGTTCGAGCGGGCGGACCTGAAGGCGAAATTCAAGGAAAAGTACGGCTACGAATTGGGTGTACCGGTGAACTGGTCGGCCTATGAAGACATCGCCAAATTCTTCAGCGAGGACGTCAAGGAAATCGACGGCAAACGCATCTACGGGCACATGGACTATGGCAAGAAAGACCCGTCCCTGGGCTGGCGTTTCACCGATGCCTGGTTCTCCATGGCCGGCGCTGGCGACAAGGGCATCCCCAACGGCTTGCCGGTGGACGAGTGGGGCATCCGCGTCGAGGACTGTCATCCGGTCGGCTCCAGCATTACCCGGGGCGGCGACACCAACGGCCCGGCGGCGGTCTATGCCACCACCAAATACGTCGACTGGCTGAAGAAATATGCCCCGCCGGAAGCGGCGGGCATGACCTTCTCCGAGTCCGGCCCGGTGCCCTCCCAGGGCAACATCGCCCAACAGATCTTCTGGTACACCGCGTTTACCGCCGACATGACCAAACCGGGCCTGCCGGTGATGAACACCGACGGCACGCCGAAGTGGCGCATGGCTCCATCGCCGAAAGGTCCGTATTGGGAAGAGGGCATGAAACTCGGTTATCAGGACGCCGGTTCCTGGACCTTCCTCAAGTCCACGCCCGAGAAGCAACGACTGGCGGCCTGGCTGTACGCGCAGTTCGTGACCTCGAAAACCGTCTCGCTGAAGAAAACCATCGTCGGCCTGACCCCGATCCGCGAATCGGACATCAACTCCCAGGCCATGACCGACCTGGCACCGAAACTCGGCGGCCTGGTCGAGTTCTACCGCAGCCCGGCCCGCGTGCAATGGACCCCGACCGGAACCAACGTGCCGGACTATCCGCGGCTGGCGCAACTGTGGTGGAGCCACATCGCCGAAGCCGCCAGTGGCGAGAAGACCCCGCAACAGGCGCTGGATGGCCTGGCCAAGGATCAGGACGCGATCATGACCCGTCTGGAACGTTCGAAGGCACAAGCGACCTGCGCACCGAAAATGAATCCTGAGCGGGATGCGCAGTACTGGTTCGATCAGCCAGGCGCACCGAAGCCGAAACTGGCGAACGAGAAGCCTAAAGGGGAAACCGTGAGTTATGCCGAACTGCTGAAATCGTGGGAGGCGGCGCGTAAGTAACCGGCTGGACCTTGAAATACGAACGGCACCGGAAGGTGCCGTTTTTGTTTGTGCCTGTGCCACCGCTTTCGCCAGCAAGCCGGCTCCTACAGGTTTTGCGTCTGTCACACTGGGTGCGAACACCACAGATCCCTGTGGGAGCTGGCTTGCCAGCGAAGAGGCCATCCCGGACAACAAAGCTCTCCAGCCTGAAACACTCACGATGACGACAGACCACCTGCGCCTGCTCCACCGCCATCGCGGGCAAGCCCGCTCCCACAAGTTTTGATCGACTGTGCGTTGGGTACTTGAGGAAAGGATGCTCTTCAGGCTTGAGGCTTATTAAGCCGACCATCCAGGCCAAAAGGCTCTTGCATCACCAGCTCGTACAAGCCATTAGCCTTTTGCGGGTTCATCAGCAAATTCCAGCTATGCGGCGACACGCTGGAAGGCACCAATACAAAGGGATGCCGGTTCAGCAGGTCAGCACCGAACTGCTGCTGGCTGCGGCTAGGCGTGCCGGGTACCAACCAATGAGGGTTTGCAATACCGTCGGGCTGCACCACGTAAATCCTCGACGGGTCCAGCACACGGGCCTGCGTCAGGCGATGGGGCTTGCAATCCAGCGCATCGAAATCCTTGTGTACGGCCACCTCAAGAATGGCCGTGGAGGCATCCAGGCTGGCATAAACCGTGGCCATGCCTTTAGGGTTCCAGCGTCCACCCACCTTTTCTGCTCCCACACCCAAATGCCAGGTGGGGGCATACTCAGCAGCGTCAAGGCGCCAGAAGTGAATCTCACTGCCTAAAGGGTCTTTAGCCATCAATAGACCCCGTACTCGATGCGCGTCAGAAAGTCAGTCACCAGCTCATAACCCACCGAGTTGGAAATCAAATCAATGGGCATCTCACCATCCAGGCCGCGAGCAGGTTTGACCATCCATTGCTCGGCCAGCTCACGCGAGCCCAACACATCGGTGGCCTTCTCCAACACCTCGGCATAATAGAGTGCGCGCGTGCTTTGCTCGCAGGTCAAGACTTCTTCCGGGGATTTCAACCGTCGGGCCAGGGTGCGATCAGAAGCGCCCACGATCCTCGACAGCACGCCATACCGTTTGTAAACGTCACTGTGTTCAATCATGTCAATCACCGACTGAAGCGGGAAACCGTTTCTTACGGCCCTGTAAATCTCCATACGATCATCACTCACGTCGCCGTGGAGCAATATCGCAACCATGTGTGTGGCGCGAGGTGTATCAGTCCATGCCACCGCAGGCTGGTTGTTTTTCAAAAGCGCCAAGGCCGCTTCAGCGTTGCGCGATTTAGCTGTACCGACCCGATCAACCCTTACGTGGGCTCCATCGGTTGGTTCTATTTTCTTCTTGGCACTCATGGTAGCCTCCGGCGCTAAGACATCTGGCATTGACTATAATGCCAAATGGCAGAGAGCACCTAGCACTTCATTGCAAGCATTGAGAACCCCAATGCCTTGCCAATGAAGTGCTACAACAAATACTGAACAAAGTTTTGCGTCGTCACCATGGGTGCGAACACCACTGATCCCTGTAGGAGCTGGCTTGCCAGCGAAGAGGCCATCCCGGACAACAAAGCTCTCCAGCCCTTGGCACTGACTAGTCCGCCAATGGAGCGCTGCGACCGACAGTCAGCCGAAGCCACTGCGGCCGGGACTATTCAATCGGGTCAAGCCGATCCAGCGCCCGGTTCACCGCCAGCTCACCCAGCATGATGACTTGCGCGATGCCTAATAGGGTATTGCGCCTGGGCCCATCCGTGTGGTCCGCCAAATCCATCGTCATGACATTGGCCGAGGCCAGCGACTCGCAAGCATGGGCCAGCAGGGTTTCGGTATCGAGTTCCGGGTTGACGATGAACATGGTGCCGGGAGTGCGCGGTTTTTCCATGATGGGGACGTCCGGCTTTAGGTGATAGTCGACGGTGCGCTCGGCGGTGTCGTGAGGTTTTTTTGATTCGAGGGTTTCGTACGGGGATGCCGGATCGCTGTCCGGCGGATTGGGTGTGACCTTGAACATAGATGGAACTCCGATGCTATTTAAAAGGAATCACATCCTCGCTACCAAACGAAGGCGGTGACCATACGAAGGTTGGTAGACCGGGCATCGTAACCGGCGCCCCCGAAGGAGCCCTGCGCATGGCCACCATAAAAACACCGCCCAAACATTGGACAGTAAAGGGTGACGCTATGCGTCGATGCTACGGGTCTACCAAACCCGATCACTGTTTTTCAGTGACCGGCAAACGATAGAACCCATACCCAAGACACACAAGCCGGCGGATTCTGTCTTACCTGTAGGTAACGCCGCAAGGTGTTGTGGCTTTTCACGAAGTAATTTTCGAAGCGATTAAACATGAGTGTTTAAATTTCTTTGAGCGCCGCTCAGGTCAGTAGGGTTTTCACACAGTCCAGGAAGATGTCGTTGTTTAGTCTATCCATCGGGCTGCGCTCGCTCGTGAAAGAAACAACACAGACACCGCGCTTACATTTTAAAGAAAAGTTACATTTTGAAACTTCCGCTGTAGGAAATTGGTTGTTTGTTATTACGAAAATTCCTATTCGTTCATTTGACTATGCCATTGGATTGCTTTCAGCACGCATTCCACCGTCTTATTCGTCGTCGCGCAATATTCTCAATCTACGGTCGAAACCACCGTGGGCTAAGTCGCATGAAAATGGAGAAGTACATCAATGAAAGAAGGTTATTTCATTGGCTTGAATGACAAGACCACCTGCGGTGGCAAAGTCCTGGATGGCGATACCAGAGTCATGATGTATGGCCTGGCTCATGCTCGCGAAGGCGATCGAGTCACCTGTGGAGAGGACGGCGAGACTTATCGAATCGTCGGTGGCGTTTCGCACATAATCAGTCATGGCAAGCACGTGGCTGGCACGCTGGACAGCTACAGCAGTGAGCTTGGTGGTAAGGGGGGCGAATTTGCAGGTGAGAAAATTTATGAAGTTCAACTGCCATGACCAGTATCGATACCTGGTCTCATTGGGTCGCAATCATTGTTACTGGCGGCCCAATCTTACTGGCCTGTGTAAGCATTGTATTCAATCTTTATCTGAGCCGCCGTCATCTTGATGCCATGATGGAAGCCATGAAAAACAGTCGCTACACGTATATTTGGGGGGCCGCATGGCGAAGGCAAGGCTGGTTTGGAGGCTTCGTATTGATCAATAAAATTGCGGGGATGGTGTTGTGGCCAAAGGCGTACATCCGTTATGGTGAGGTGACACATATGGATATCGAAAACTTTCCGCCTCGCCTAAAACGTCTTCTGACAGTTTATATAGTGATCTTGTTTGGTTCTCTATCTTGGATGGCGATCGTAGCCATGCTGTTAAAGTTTAGGTGACTCGATGCGCGCCGATTCTCCCGGCATTTCCAGTCGAAGCCTGGTGCACCACTAGGACAAAGTGGGTGGGCCGGGTCAGATACTGGGCTATCACCCCCTGTATTGTGCCGTCCAAGTACATACAGGCACGTTGTTACATCGGGATTGGTATTTCTCCTTTTTTCAAAACTCCTACCTGATAGGTGGTTGCTCGCTCAGCTAACGATCACTAAAGTCGCTAACCAATCGGACAATTTTCATGGATAAGAGGCATGGCACAGATGCCGAGGGATTCATTAAAACCATGCCAGCTGTCAATCTCCAACCAGAGTTTGAGAGTGTTGTCGGAGATGTCTGCTTGACCTTGGTCGAGGCGCTCGGGACGGCAGTAGATAGCATCTACCTGTATGGCAGCGTTGCCTACGGACAAGCGAAACCAGGTGAGTCAGACCTGGATGTGACACTGCTGATCAATGGTCAACTTGAACTCTATAACAGCCAGCTAGCGCGTATAAAGGATGAGTTACAGGAACGACATCCAGAAGTCACCAAGATTGATTTCGATGTAGGAACTCGCACTGAAGCTCTGGCTCCTGAGAACCATTTTAGCTGGGGCTACTGGCTAAAACATCATTGCCGATGTGTTTGGGGGAATGACCTTAGCAGCGAATTTCAACGTTTTAAGCCCTCACGCGAGATCGCAATGGCAGTCAATGGAGATTTCGCTCTGGCGCTAGGGAAGTACGCCACGTCGATTGAGTGTACGACTGATACCGAGCAACTACGTCGCTTGCAGCGCGAGGCGTCGCGAAAACTCATCAGGTCGACGAACATCCTGCGTCTGGATCAGGAGCAATCGTGGCCTCTGACATTTGAGGATTATGTAGAACTCTTTTTACGAGTCGCTCCGAAAATGAGACATGAAATTGATTATTTTCTGAGGCAGGCGAGGGTGCCGGACTCCACAGCAGATACGTTTTCGGCAGCCCTCAGATCTTTTACGGACTGGATGCTCGAACAGCAAGTACGTCGCGGTATCCTACCTAAAGGGTGAGCAAGGCGGTAAGCTGCGGACGGCGCCGTTTTCCTCGGTGTCTGTGCGGACGTCTTCGCGGCCAAACCCGCCACACAGTGATTTGTGGTGCACACACCCATTGCGACCGCCGCAACCTGCGGGCTTGCCCGCGAAGAGATCATCCCTCACGACAGAGATCCCCCGCCTGAAACCTCAGTGCATCGCACCCTCAATCGCAGGAAACCCCAGCCGAAACTCCTTCATCGTCCCCGGGGGACATTGTTGCAATCTGCGGATAACGCCAAGGTGATGGGATAATTACAATTTCGTCATGTGCGTGTGGTGCAGCCTCTACCAATCAGGTCAGGGCGGCGAGCTGTTCGATGGTTTGTGGAAAGCGTTCAACCAGGCGGATCAGTGTCGTGGCTTGGGCATTTGGCGTTGCCCGTCCCTGTTCCCAGTTTTCGAGGGTTCGGGTGTTGGTACGCAGATACATGGCGAACACCGACCGGGAAAGGTTGAGTTGTAGGCGGATGGCTACCACTTCCTCGGCAGTGATGGGTACCAGTTTTGGCAGCTGAACCTTGTGGGTCCGCAGCGTAATCTTGCCTTGGCGCTCGTCGGCCAAGGCTTCGAGGCCTTCCATCAGTTCGGAAAAAATGTCACGTTTCATTGTGGGTTCTCGTGTTGATTTCTCTATTCAGCGTTTGGTCTCCAAGGTAGTACCAAGTGCTTGATTCTGGCTGTAGGACGAAACGGACAATTCGGCGAGAGCTTTCGGGGATTGCAGAAGGAGGGCAGGGCAGCGGTAACAAATCCTACAAACGCAAAAACGGCACCCGAAGGTGCCGTTTCTATTTACTACCGAGTTCCGCCTAAACGATCAACCCGCCAACCCCGCCTGCTGAACCAGGTTCAGCAACGGCTGTGGATAGAGCCCAAGGAAGAACGCCAGTGCGGCGATAGCCAGCAACATCACGCCGCCCGCACGTTGCTCCCAATGCAGTTGCGCATCGTGACGACGCAGGTTCGGTTCGATCAGGTACAAAGTGACCATCACACGCAGGTAGTAGAACACGCCGATGGCGCTGCCCAGTACCAGGGAGCCGACCAGCCACCATTGGTGGGACTCGACGCCGGTGGCGATGATGTAGAACTTGCCGATGAAACCCGCAGTCAGCGGGATGCCGGCCAGGGACAGCATCATCACAGTCAGCACGGCGGTCAGGTACGGACGGCGCCAGAACAGGCCGCGGTATTCGTACAGGGCATCGGCGTCACGGCCGTTGTACGGCGAGGACATCAGGGTGATCACGCCGAAGGCGCCGAGGCTGGTGATCACGTAGGTGACCAGGTACACGCCGATGGCTTCCACGGCCAGGCCTTTGCTCGCCACCAGGGCGATCAGCAGGTAACCGAAGTGGGCGATGGACGAGTAACCCAGCAGACGCTTGAGATTGCTCTGGGTCAGCGCCAGCAGGTTACCGAACAGGATCGACGCGATGGCGATGATGGTCAGCACGTCGCTCAGCACACCGCTGCTCGCCGCCGGCGAGATCTGGAACAGACGCACCATCACCGCGAACACCGCGACTTTCGACGCAGTAGCCAGGAACGCGGCCACCGGTGCCGGAGCACCTTCGTAGACGTCCGGGGTCCAGAGGTGGAACGGCACCAGCGACAGTTTGAACGCCAGGCCGATCAGCATCATGCCCAGGCCCAGTTGCGCCAGCGAGCTTGGCAGGCCGGTGGCCGCCAGGGCCTGACCGATGCCGTTGAAGCTCAGGCTGCCGGAGTCGGCATACAGCAGCGCCATACCGAACAACAGGAACGCGGAACCGGCGGCCGACAGCACCATGTACTTGATACCAGCTTCCAGCGAACGCTTGTTGAAGAAGGCATAGGCCACCAGACCGTAGACCGGTACCGACAGCAGTTCCAGACCGATGAACAACCCGGCCAGGTGCTGCGCGCTGACCAGCACCAGGCCGCCGGCGGCGGCCATCAGGATCAGCAGGTACAGTTCTTCGCGGTTGCCCGGGTAGCCCGAACCGCCATCGCCGAGGTAGGCGTGGGCGAGGGTCACACAAGCGAGGGTGGCGACCAGGATCAGCGCCATGTACAGACACGCGAAGCTATCGATTTGCAGCAGTGGGGTCACGGCCAGAGGCGCGACTTTCAAGGCTGGCAGGATCGACAGCAGCGCCAGGTTCAGACCTGCCACGGAAATCAGGAAGGTCTGCGAGTGGTTGCGGCGCCAGGCAATCGCCAGCATCACCACGATGATCGTGGCGCTGGTGATCAACAACGGCGCTAGCGCGATAAAGTGTTGAGTCGTGAATTCCATAGCGCTCTTACCGGGCCGAAGCGAGTTGAGTGAAGGCGGTACCGAGCCATTGCTGCACGCCATGCATCGTCGCGGCAGAGGTATCGAGGAACGGTTGCGGGTACACGCCGATGTAGATCAGCAGCGCCGCAAGCCCGACCACCATGATCATTTCGCGACCGTCCATGCCATGCAGTACCGCGTCCGATTTGGCCGGGCCGAAGTACGCGCGGTGGATCATGATCAGCGAGTAGACCGAACCGAACACCAGGCCCGACGTCGCGATGATGGTAACCACAGGCGCCGAGGGGAAGGTGCCGAGCAGGATCAGGAACTCACCGACGAAGTTACCGGTACCCGGCAAGCCCAGGGACGCCGCGGCAAAGAACAGGCTGAGGGCCGGCAGGTAGGCGATCTTCGACCACAGGCCACCCATCTCACGCATGTCGCGGGTGTGGGTGCGCTCGTACAACTGGCCACTGAGGATAAAGAGTGCCGCGGCCGACAGACCGTGCGCCAGCATCTGCATGACCGCGCCCTGCAGCGCCAGTTGGCTGCCGGAGTAGATGCCGATCAGTACGAAGCCCATGTGGGAAACGGACGAGAAGGCGATCAGACGCTTGATGTCGGTTTGCGCGAAGGCCAGGAACGCACCGTAGAAGATCCCGATCAGACCGAGGGTCATGGCGATCGGCGCAAACTCCGCCGAAGCGTTCGGGAACAGCGGCAGGGCGAAACGCAGCAGACCATAGGCCGCTGTCTTCAACAAGATACCGGCCAGGTCGACCGAACCCGCGGTCGGTGCCTGGGCGTGAGCGTCAGGCAACCAGGAGTGGAACGGCACGACGGGCAGCTTCACCGCGAAGGCGATGAAGAAGCCGAGCATCAGGATGTACTCGGTGCTCAGCGACATCTTGGTTTTCAACAGGTCGGCGTAGTTGAAGGTAATCACGCCGGTGTCGTTGAAGTTGACCAGAACCAGACCGAGGATCGCCACCAGCATGATCAGGCCGGAAGCCTGAGTGAAGATGAAGAACTTGGTCGCCGCGTAGATCCGGGTTTTCTTGCCGTCCGAAGAACTGTGACCCCAGAGCGCGATGAGGAAGTACATCGGCACCAGCATCATTTCCCAGAAGAAGAAGAACATGAACAGGTCGAGGGCGAGGAACACGCCGACGACACCGCCCAGGATCCACATCAGGTTCAGGTGGAAGAAGCCAACGTGACGCTGGATTTCTTTCCACGAGCAGAGCACCGAGAGCACGCCCAGCAGACCGGTCAGCATGATCATCAGCAGCGACAGGCCGTCGAGGGCCAGGTGCACGCTGATGCCGAAGCGCTCGATCCAGATGTGCTTGAACTCAAGCGCCCAGGTCGGGTCGGCGCCAGGCGCCGGAGCAAATGAATAGTCACCGGTGGCCCACAGCCAGAGGCCGAGGCAGAGCAACAGGGACATGGTGATCAGCGCAATCCAGCGGGGGAGGGTGGCGCCGAAGCGCTCACCCATCCAGCACAGCAGGCCGCCGATGAAGGGGATCAGGATTAGCCAAGGCAGAATCATGACGGGCTCAATTCCTTTCGCAAGTTCGCAAGGTTCATATTCAGACCGCTACCAGCACGATGGCGCCGATGACCAGCACGGAGCCGGCTGCCATCGATGCCGCGTACCAACGCAGTTGACCGGTTTCGGTACGGCTCAGGGCGGTGTGACCGCCCTTGGCCATACGCGGGATCAGACCGATGGTCTGGTCGAGCGGGTCTTTGCGCAGTACGTGGCTGATCGCCAGGTATGGCTTGACGAACAGTTTGTCGTAGATCCAGTCGAAGCCCCAGGCAGCGAACCACCAGGCCGAAAGGAAGCGGCCGATGCCGCTGTTGGCGATTGCAGTGACGAAACGCCGCTTGCCGAGGAACAGCAAGGCGGCCAGCAGGATACCGGCCAGGGCGATGGCGCCCGAAGCGATTTCCAGGCTGTGCTTGGCTTCGCCGCCGGCATGGCCGACGCTTTGCGGCAGCACGCCGTGCAGCGGCGGAACGATCATCGCGCCGATGGCGGTGGACAATACGATCAGCACCGACAGTGGCAGCCAGTGAGCGATGCCGTGACCGGCGTGCGCTTCGGTCTTCGCTTCACCGTGGAACGCGATGAAGATCAGGCGGAAGGTGTACAGCGAGGTCATGAAGGCGCCGACCAGACCTGCATACAGCAGACCCTGGTTGCCGCTGGCGAACGCTTCCCAGAGGATTTCGTCCTTGGAGTAGAAGCCTGCGGTCACCAGTGGCAGGGCCGCGAGGGCCGCGCCGCCGACGATGAAGCTGGCGTAGGCCAGTGGCAGTTTCTTCCACAGGCCGCCCATCTTGAAGATGTTCTGCTCGTGGTGGCAGGCCACGATCACCGCACCGGATGCAAGGAACAGCAGCGCCTTGAAGAAGGCGTGGGTCATCAGGTGGAAGATCGCGCCATCCCAGGCACCGACGCCCAGGGCCAGGAACATGTAGCCGATCTGGCTCATGGTCGAGTAGGCGAGGATACGTTTGATGTCGGTCTGCACCAGTGCGGCAAAACCGGCGAGGACCAGGGTCACACCGCCGACAACGCCAACCAGGTGCAGGATATCCGGCGCCAGGGAAAACAGGCCGTGGGTACGGGCGATCAGGTAGACACCGGCGGTCACCATGGTTGCAGCGTGGATCAGTGCCGAAACCGGGGTAGGGCCGGCCATCGCGTCCGCCAGCCAGGTTTGCAGCGGCAGTTGCGCGGATTTACCCACAGCGCCGCCCAGCAGCATCAGGGTGGCCATGACCATCCAGAAGTCGCCGGCCTGGAATTTCTGCGGTGCCAGCACCAGCAGTTCCTGGATGTTCAGCGTACCCAACTGTTGGAACAGGATGAACAGGCCGATCGCCATGAACACGTCGCCGATCCGGGTGACGATGAAGGCCTTGAGTGCGGCGTTACCGTTGTTGCGGTTGCTGTAGTAGAAACCGATCAACAGGTACGAGCACAGGCCCACGCCTTCCCAGCCGAAGTACAGGAACAACAGGTTATCGCCCAGCACCAGGAACAGCATGCTGGCGATAAACAGGTTGGTGTAGGCGAAGAAGCGCGAGTAACCGGCTTCACCGCGCATGTACCAGGACGCGAACAGGTGGATCAGGAAGCCGACGCCGACCACTACACCGAGCATGGTCAGGGACAGGCCATCCAGGTACAGGGCGAAGTTCGGCGTAAAGCCTTCCACCGCCATCCACTGCCACAACACCAGGGTGTAGTGACCGCCTTCAGGCGGGGCGACGTTGAACTGCCAGATCACATAAGCCGTGACGATGGCAGACAGGCCAATGGAACCGACGCCGATCAGCGCGGCCAGGTTTTCCGAGATGCGTCCACGGGAGAACGACAGCAGCAGGAAACCTATGAGAGGGAATACGAAAGTCAGATAGAGAAGATTCATCCGCGCATCTCGCTGGCAGCGTCGATATCGAGAGTGTGGAAGCGGCGATACAGCTGCAACAGAATCGCCAGGCCGATACTGGCCTCGGCGGCTGCCAGGCTGATCACCAGGATGAACATGATCTGTCCATCCGGCTGACCCCAGCGGCTACCGGCAACGATGAACGCCAGGGCGGAGGCATTCATCATGATCTCCAGGCTCATCAGCACGAAAAGAATGTTGCGCCGGACCATCAGGCCGACCAGACCGAGGCAGAACAGGATGCCGGCGACCGCCAGACCATGCTCCAGAGGGATAGCAGGCATCGTCATTGCTCCTTGGCTTCGTTGCGGCCCAGGTGGAACGCCGTGACGGCTGCGGCAAGCAGCAGCATCGAGGCGAGTTCGACCACCAGCAGATAAGGACCGAACAGGCTGATGCCCACGGCCTTGGCGTCTACGGTGGTGTGGCCGATGGCCTGGCCGCTGGCGTCGCTGAACAGCACGTACAGCAGTTCAACCAGCAGCAGGGTGCCGAGGGCGACCGGGCCGAGCCAGATACCGGGCTTGAGCCAGACGCGCTCTTGCTGAACCGAGGCGGGCCCCAGGTTCAGCATCATCACCACGAACACGAACAGCACCATGATGGCGCCGGCGTAGGCGATCACTTCCAGCACACCGGCGAACGGTGCGCCGAGGGCGAAGAACGTCATCGCCACGGCAATCAGCGAAATGATCAGGTAGAGCAGGGCGTGCACGGGGTTGGTGTTGGTGATCACGCGAAGCGTGGACACCACCGCGATACCCGATGCGAAATAGAAAGCGAATTCCATCTTTCTTCCTTAAGGCAGCAAGCTCTTCACGTTGATCGGTTCGGCTTCATTTTGCGCGGCGCCTTTCGGCTTCCCGGCAATCGCCATACCTGCAACACGATAGAAGTTGTAATCAGGGTTTTTGCCGGGGCCGGAGATCAGCAGATCTTCTTTCTCGTACACCAGGTCCTGACGTTTGAACTCGGCCATCTCGAAATCCGGTGTCAGCTGGATCGCGGTGGTCGGGCAGGCTTCCTCGCAGAGGCCGCAGAAAATGCAGCGCGAGAAGTTGATACGGAAAAACTCCGGGTACCAGCGACCGTCGTCGGTTTCAGCTTTCTGCAGCGAGATGCAGCCGACCGGGCACGCCACGGCGCACAGGTTGCAGGCTACACAACGCTCTTCGCCGTCGGGGTCGCGGGTCAGCACGATACGGCCACGAAAGCGCGGCGGCAGGTACACGGCTTCTTCCGGGTACTGCAGCGTGTCGCGCTTGCGGAAGGCGTGGCCAAAAATCATCACCAGGCTGCGAAGCTGGGTGAAGAAGCCATGCACGATGTCAAATATGTACTTCATGATTCTCTATCCTCACTGAGCCGCGACGGCGGGCGTGTTGAGCAACACGATCGCAGCGGTCACCAGCATGTTGACGAGGGTCAGCGGCAGGCAGAACTTCCAGCTGAAGTCCATCACTTGGTCATACCGTGGGCGCGGAATCGAGGCGCGCAGCAGGATGAAGAGCATGATGAAGAACGCGGTTTTCAGCGCGAACCAGATGAACGGGATCTGCGGCAGAATGCCGAACGGACCGTGCCAGCCACCGAAGAACAAGGTCACCAGCAGCGCCGAAATCAACACGATGCCGATGTACTCGCCGACGAAGAACATGCCCCATTTCATGCCGGCGTATTCAATGTGGTAACCGTCGGCCAGTTCCTGTTCCGCTTCCGGCTGGTCGAACGGGTGACGGTGAGTCACGGCGACGCCAGCGATGAAGAAGGTCAGGAAACCGAAGATCTGCGGAATGATGAACCACAGGTTCTGCGCCTGGTATTCGACGATGTCGCGCATGTTGAACGAGCCGACCTGGATCACGATGCCCATCAGCGACAGGCCCATGAACACTTCGTACGACACGGTTTGTGCCGAGGCCCGCAAGCTGCCCAGCAGGGCGAACTTGTTGTTGCTCGACCAGCCGGCGAACAACACCGCGTAGACCGACAGACCGGCCATGGCAAAGAAGAACAGGATGCCGATGTTGATATCCGCCACGCCCCAGGTCGGGGTGATCGGGATGATCGCGAAGGCAATCAGCAAGGCGCTCATGGCCACGACCGGTGCCAGGGTGAAGATCATCTTGTCGGCGAACGGCGGCGTCCAGTCTTCCTTGAAAAACATCTTGATCATGTCGGCCGCGATCTGGAACGCGCCGAACGGGCCGACGCGGTTCGGACCGTAACGGTCCTGCCAGAGGGCGAGCAAACGACGCTCGACCCAGCTCAACAACGCGCCGCACACCACCACGGCGAGCAGAATCACGATGGCCTTGAGGACCGAGATGATCACGTCAATCACTTCAGGCGTGAACCAGGTCATTGAGCTGCCTCCTGCAGACCGTCAACGGTTTTGCCAAAGATTGCTGGCGGAATGCCGGCGATGCCCGCAGGCAATGCCACCAGGCCAGCGCCCAGCTCTTCATTGATGCGCAACGGCAGACGCAGGGTCTGACCGGCCACGTTCAAGCTGAGCATGGCGCCGTCGTTGACACCCAGACGGTCGGCTTCGGATCTGGCCAGAGCGACGTAAGCGGCCGGAATGCGCTCCTGAACCGGTGCGGCTTTGGAAGAGTTCTCTTCGCTGCCGAACAGGTGGAAGAACGGCACAACCTGCCAGGTGCCCGGAGCCGGGTTGAACGCACGCGGAACACTGGCGAACCAGTTCAGCGAATCACCGGTGCTTTCGATCAGGCGGGTGCCCGGGTCGCCAGCACGGATGTGACCACCGACTTCGTCCTGGAACTTGTTCCAGGCTTGCGGCGAGTTCCAGCCCGGCGACCAGGCGAATGGCACCTGTTGACGGGGTTCGACCGAGCCCGAGTAACCTTCCATCGAGAACGAAAACGCGGTGTCTTTGTCCTGGGAGGTACGGGGTTCGTGCACGCTGATGTCGGCGCGCATGGCGGTCCGGCCGCTGTAACGCAGCGGTTCGCGGGCCAGTTTCAGGCCCTTGATGCGGAACGAGGCGGACGGTGCGGCATCGACGATGCGGTTCAGTTGCGGCGTGCTTGCAGCCACGGCAGCGGTGACGTGGTCCAGCTGGGTCCAGTCGATCGGCTGGTTCAGCAGGGTGGCGCGCAGGGCATGCAGCCAGCGCCAGCCTTCGTGCACCAGGATGCTCGCATCGAGGTAAGTCGGGTCGAAGACCTGGAAGAAGCGCTGGGCGCGGCCTTCCAGGCTGACCAGCGTACCGTCGCCTTCAGCGAAGCTGGCGGCTGGCAGGACCAGGTGCGCGCGATCGCTGGTAGCGGTCTTCTGATGGTCGGCCACGATCAGCACTTTCGCGGCGTTCAGGGCAGCATCGACGCGGGCTTTATCAGTGCGGGTGTACAGATCGTTTTCCAGCACGACGATGGCGTCGGCCTTGCCATCGATCACCGCTTGCAGCGCTTCGTCGACCGAGTTGCCGCCGAGCATGGCCAGGCCGAGGCTGTTGGCCTCTGGCACGATCAGGCTGATGGAACCGTTCTTCTCGCGCAGCTTCAGGGCTTTGGCAATGTTTGCCGCGGCTTCGATCAGCGCCTTGGAACCCAACGAGGTGCCGGCAATGATCAATGGTCGCTTGGCCGCGAGCAGGGCGTCGGCAATGCGCTTGGCCAGGTCGAGTGCTTCAGTGTCCAGGCCTTCGACGGCCGGTGCGCTGGCGTCGAGGGCGTGAGCCACGGCGAAACCGATGCGGGCCAGGTCGTCTGGAGCTGCGTGTACGCATTCTTCAGCGATGTCGTCGAGCTTGGTTTCAGCCAGGCTGGCGATGAACAGCGGGTTCAGTTCGTTCTGGCCGATGTTCTTCACGGCGGCGTCGAGCCATGGCTGAACGCGCATGGCGTCGGCCATGTCTTCGGCCTTGCCCTTGACCGATTGACGCAGGGACAGCGCCATACGGGCGGCGGTCTGGGTCAGGTCTTCACCGAGGACGAAGATCGCATCGTGGTCTTCGATGTCGCGCATGTTCGGGATCGGCAGCGGGCTGTCTTTCAACACCTGCATCACCAGACGGATGCGTTCCAGTTCGGACGCTTCGATACCCGAGTAGAAGTGCTCGGCGCCGACCAGTTCGCGCAACGCGTAGTTGCTTTCGAGGCTGGCACGGGGCGAACCGATACCGACGATGTTGCGCCCGCGCAGCAGGTCGGCGGCTTTATCCAGCGCCTCGTCGAGGGTCAGCTTGGCGCCGTTGGCCAGCAGCGGCTGACGCGGGCGATCGGTGCGGTTGACGTAGCCATAGCCGAAACGGCCACGGTCGCACAGGAAGTACTGGTTCACCGAACCGTTGAAACGGTTCTCGATGCGACGCAGTTCACCGTAGCGCTCGCCCGGGGAAATGTTGCAACCGCTGGAGCAGCCGTGGCAGATGCTCGGCGAGAACTGCATGTCCCACTTGCGGTTGTAACGCTCGGAGTGAGTCTTGTCGGTGAACACACCGGTCGGGCAGACCTCGGTGAGGTTGCCGGAGAACTCGCTTTCCAGGGTGCCGTCTTCAACGCGACCGAAGTACACGTTGTCGTGGGCGCCGAATACGCCGAGGTCGGTGCCGCCGGCGTAGTCCTTATAGAAGCGCACGCAGCGGTAGCAAGCGATGCAGCGGTTCATTTCGTGGGAAATGAACGGGCCCAGTTGCTGGTTCTGGTGAGTACGCTTGGTGAAGCGGTAACGGCGCTCGTTGTGGCCGGTCATCACCGTCATGTCTTGCAGGTGGCAGTGACCGCCTTCCTCACAGACCGGGCAGTCGTGGGGGTGGTTGGTCATCAGCCATTCAACGACGCTGGCGCGAAACACTTTCGCTTCTTCGTCGTCGATGGAGATCCAGCTGCCGTCGGTCGCTGGCGTCATGCAGGACATGACGATCCGACCACGCTTGTCGTTCTCGTCGGTGTACTGCTTGACCGCGCACTGGCGGCAAGCGCCAATGCTGCCTAGGGCGGGGTGCCAGCAGAAATAAGGGATATCGAGGCCTAGCGACAGACACGCCTGTAACAGGTTGTCCGCCCCATCGACTTCGAGCTCTTTGCCGTCTACGTGGATAGTGGCCATGGTTCAAAGTTCTTCGTTGGCCCGGTGTCAGCGGGCGTGGCTAATGGAATCTTGTTATCCGCGCGAATCAACACAGCCGCTTGCGGCGTCATCGCACGAAAAGCGAAGGGCACGGACCCTTCGCCTTTTTTAAAGCGTTAAGCGCCGACTACGATCGGCCTTGCCAGAGGCGGGACGACGGCGCTGGTGGGCGCGATGCCGGCTTCGAACTCATGGCGGAAGTATTTGATTGCGCTGCCCAACGGCTCCACGGCGCCCGGTGCGTGAGCACAGAAGGTCTTGCCCGGGCCGAGGAAACCGACCAGACCCAGCAGGGTCTCGATATCGCCGGCTTGCCCTTCACCGTTCTCGATCGCGCGCAGTAGCTTGACGCTCCACGGCAGACCGTCACGGCACGGGGTGCAGAAACCGCACGACTCACGGGAGAAGAACTCTTCCATGTTGCGCAGCAGGGACACCATGTTGACGCTGTCGTCCACCGCCATGGCCAGGCCGGTACCCATGCGGGTGCCCACCTTGGCGATGCCGCCGGCGTACATTTGTGCGTCCAGGTGTTCCGGCAACAGGAAACCGGTACCGGCGCCGCCTGGCTGCCAGCACTTGAGCTTGTAACCGTCGCGCATGCCGCCGGCGTAGTCTTCGAACAACTCGCGACCGGTGACGCCGAACGGCAATTCCCACAGGCCCGGGTTCTTGACCTTGCCGGAGAAGCCCATGAGCTTGGTGCCCATGTCTTCGCTGCCTTCGCGGGCCAACGATTTGTACCAGTCGACGCCGTCGGCAATGATCGCCGGCACGTTGCACAGGGTCTCGACGTTGTTCACGCAAGTCGGCTTGCCCCACACGCCAACGGCGGCAGGGAAGGGCGGCTTGGAGCGCGGGTTGGCGCGACGGCCTTCGAGGGAGTTGATCAGTGCGGTTTCTTCACCGCAGATGTAACGCCCGGCGCCGGTGTGGACGAACAGCTCGAAATCGAAGCCGCTGCCCAGAATGTTTTTACCCAAAAGCCCCGCTGCCTTGGCTTCTTCCACTGCACGGTTCAGGTGCTTGGCGGCGGTGGTGTATTCGCCACGCAGGAAGATGTAGCCACGGTAGGTTTTCAGCGCGCGAGCACTGATCAGCATGCCTTCGATCAGCAGATGGGGCAGTTGCTCCATCAGCATCCGGTCTTTCCAGGTGTTCGGCTCCATCTCGTCCGCGTTGCACAGCAGGTAGCGGATGTTGATGGATTCGTCTTTCGGCATCAGGCCCCACTTCACGCCAGTGGGAAAGCCTGCACCGCCGCGGCCTTTCAAGCCGGCGTCTTTCACGGTCTGGACGATGTCGTCCTGGGCCATGTCGGCGAAAGCCTTGCGCGCAGCGGCATAACCGTTCTTGGCCTGGTACTCGTCGAGCCACACGGCTTCGCCGTCGTCACGCAGACGCCAGGTGAGCGGGTGAGTCTCGGCCGACCGCTTGATGCGGTTGGCAGGTCCGAAGGAAGTCAGGGTCATACGTAGCCCTCGAGCAATTTGGCAACGCCGGCAGGCTGCACATCACCGAACGTGTCGTCGTCGATCATCAACGCCGGCGCCTTGTCACAGTTGCCGAGGCAGCAGACCGGCAGCAGGGTGAAACGACCGTCGGCGGTGGTCTGACCCAGGCCGATCCCCAGTTTGCTCTGGAGTTCGCTGACCACGGATTCATGGCCGCCGATGTAGCAGACCATGCTGTCGCAGACGCGAATGATGTGACGGCCGACCGGCTGACGGAAGATCTGGCTGTAGAACGTCGCCACCCCTTCAACGTCGCTGGCCGGGATGCCGAGGATCTCGCCGATGGCGTACAGAGCGCCATCAGGCACCCAGCCACGTTCCTTCTGGACGATCTTCAGGGCTTCGATCGACGCCGCGCGCGGGTCTTCGTAGTGATGCAACTCGTGCTCGATGGCCGAGCGCTCGGTTTCGCTCAGGGCGAAACGGTCTGTCTGGATAAGCGTGCTGTTCATGCTTAGCGGTCCACGTCGGCCATAACGAAATCGATACTACCCAGGTACGCGATCAAGTCCGCGACCATGCTGCCTTTGATCACCGAAGGGATCTGCTGCAGATGCGGGAAGCTTGGGGTACGAATCCGGGTGCGGTAGCTCATGGTGCCGCCATCGCTCGTCAGGTAATAACTGTTGATGCCCTTGGTCGCTTCGATCATCTGGAAGGATTCGTTGGCCGGCATGACCGGGCCCCACGAAACTTGCAGGAAGTGCGTGATCAGGGTCTCGATGTGCTGCAGGGTGCGCTCTTTGGGTGGCGGCGTGGTCAGCGGGTGATCCGCCTTGTACGGGCCTTCCGGCATGTTGCGCATGCACTGCTCGATGATCTTCAGGCTCTGGCGCATTTCTTCGACACGCACGATGCAACGGTCGTAGGCATCGCCATTGGCCGCCAGCGGCACTTCGAATTCGAAGTTTTCGTAACCGGAGTATGGGCGAGCCTTGCGCAGGTCGAAGTCGCAACCGGTCGAACGCAGGCCGGAACCGGTGACGCCCCATTCCAGGGCTTCTTTGGTGTTGTAGGCCGCGACGCCGATGGTCCGGCCACGCAGGATGCTGTTGTCCAGTGCGGCTTTCTGGTATTCGTCCAGACGCCGTGGCATCCACTCGATGAAGTCTTTCACCAGTTTTTCCCAGCCCCGCGGCAGGTCGTGAGCGACGCCACCGATGCGGTACCAGGCCGGGTGCAGACGGAAGCCGGTAATGGCTTCGATCACCGTGTACGCCTTCTGACGGTCGGTGAACGTGAAGAACACCGGGGTCATGGCGCCGACGTCCTGGATGTACGTCCCGAGGAACAGCAGGTGGCTGGTGATCCGGAAGAACTCGGCCATCATGATGCGGATGACGTCGACCTTCTCGGGCACCTTGATGCCGGCCAGCTTCTCGACCGAGAGCACGTACGGCAGGTTGTTCATCACGCCGCCGAGGTAGTCGATACGGTCGGTGTACGGGATGAAGCTGTGCCACGACTGACGCTCGGCCATCTTCTCGGCACCACGGTGGTGGTAACCGACGTCCGGCACGCAGTCGACGATCTCTTCACCGTCCAGCTGCAGGATGATGCGGAACGCACCGTGCGCGGAAGGGTGGTTCGGGCCGAGGTTGAGGAACATGTAGTCCTCGTTCGCCCCGGAACGCTTCATGCCCCAGTCTTCAGGCTTGAAGCGCGCGGCTTCTTCCTCGAGCTGTTGCTTGGCGAGGGTCAGGGTGAACGGATCGAACTCGGTGGCACGGGCCGGGAAGTCCTTGCGCAGCGGGTGACCTTCCCAGGTCGGCGGCATCATGATGCGGGTCAGGTGCGGGTGACCTTTGAAGTCGATGCCGTACATGTCCCAGACTTCACGCTCGTACCAGTTGGCGTTCGGCCAGATGCCGGTCACGGTCGGTACGCTGAGGTCGCTCTCGGACAAGGCGACCTTGATCATCACGTCACTATTACGTTCGATCGACATCAAGTGGTAGAACACAGTGAAGTCGGCGCCGCTTGGCAGCCCTTGACGCTTGGTGCGCAGACGCTCGTCCACGCCGTGCAGGTCATAGAGCATGACGTACGGCTTGGGCAGGTTGCGCAGGAAGGTCAGGACTTCGACGAGTTTGGCCCGGGCAACCCAAAGCACCGGCATGCCGGTACGGGTAGGCTGGGCGGAAAACGCCTCGGGGCCAAAACGGTTGTTCAGTTCGACGACCACATCCTGGTCGTCTGCCTTATAAGGCGGGATGTACAGAGCACTGCCTGTAGTCATGGTTATTTTATCGCTTTCGGTCAACGTAAAGAATGAAGCCAGGTTCTCGTTCTATAAAAGAAGCAGGTCTGGATCAGACTTCGTCGGGGCTGCGCAGGTTGGTGACTGCGATTCGCTGTTCGCGGCGCTGTTCCTTTTGCGAAGGCATCTCGGCGCGGTACACGCCTTGATCGCCGACGACCCAGGAAAGCGGACGACGCTCCTGTCCAATCGACTCTTGCAACAGCATCAAGCCTTGCAGGAAAGCTTCAGGACGGGGCGGGCAGCCAGGCACGTAGACGTCCACGGGCAGGAACTTGTCCACCCCTTGAACGACGGAGTAGATGTCGTACATGCCACCGGAGTTGGCGCACGAACCCATGGAGATGACCCATTTAGGCTCGAGCATTTGCTCGTAGAGACGCTGGATGATCGGCGCCATCTTGATGAAGCAGGTACCGGCGATAACCATGAAATCCGCCTGGCGCGGCGATGCCCGGATAACCTCGGCGCCAAAGCGCGCGATGTCGTGGGGCGCCGTGAAGGCGGTGGTCATTTCCACATAGCAGCACGAAAGACCGAAGTTGTACGGCCACAGGGAGTTCTTGCGCCCCCAGTTGATCGTGCCGTTAAGCACGTCTTCGAGCTTGCCCATGAAAATGTTTTTGTGGACTTGATCTTCTAACGGATCGGAAACGGTTTCCCGCTCGCCGATCGGATACTGCTCGTTAGGAGCATCGGGGTCGATCCTGGTGAGATTGTATTGCATTGCCAAAGCCTCATTGTTTCAGCTTCGCCTGCCGCTTGCGACGAGCTTCCGGAGCCCAGTCAAGGGCGCCCACTCGGAACAGGTAGACAAGACCTGCCAACAGAATTGCTATGAAAACGAGAGCTTCGACGAATCCGGTCCAGCCGCTTTCGCGGACGGACACAGACCAGGCAAAGAGAAAAAGGGCTTCGATATCGAAGATCACGAAGAGCATCGCGACCAGATAGAATTTGGCTGAGAGCCGCAAGCGGGCGCCACCTGTAGGTAGCATGCCGGACTCGAACGGTTCGTTTTTGCTGCGGCCCCAGGCTTTTGACCCGAGGAGGCTTGAGACGCCGAGCATGAAGGCGCACAGGCCGACGACGCCCAGAAGGAAAATGGCAAAGCCCCAGTTGTGGGCCATGAGTCCTGTCGCTTCGGGCATGCTGGAAATCCTTAACAGAGAGCAAAGGTCTCTGAGCTTGAAAAAGAAACAACGCAGTGACGATATGTCGCAGCAATCGATCCCGCTGATTTTATGGCTAAACACCGAGCAAGTAAAATTCAGATAGCGAAATTATTGGGTGAAATAAGGACATCGCGCCCCTCCGGGGCCCTGTAGCCCATGCGTGGCGGGCATTAGGCGGGTTTTCGTTAAATATGTTTTGTAAGGAATGTAACGAACATATTTCGAGCTAAATGATAATCAATACTGTTTGTGGTAGTTTTTAAACTGTTTGGCGGATGGGTGAGTGGGAAGTTGTCTTATATGCGCGTTACTACATGTAGTGGGCGGGGTCGTTTTACCTTGTTTTCCTGAGCAAGAAACTGCTCCGGATCAATGTTTTTTTCCTCGTGATCATGGCTGCAACACGACCCCCTGTAGGAGCTGGCTTGCCAGCGAAGAGGCCCGAAAGTCATGGGGTGAATGAGTGAACGCCTTCGCTGGCAAGCCAGCTCCTGCATGATCACCGGCGTGCTGATGAATTGTGGTCAGGTCAGGCGGGGAAATCCCGGGCAAAAAAACGCCCCGAACCAGTCGGGGCGTCAGATATGCGGCGTTGCGGTTAGCTGTCTATTCGATCCGCAACGGCCGTTGGTTCAGGTGCCGCCTATCAATGGAACTGTTCTTCTTCAGTCGAGCCGGTCAGCGCGGTCACCGAGGACGAGCCGCCCTGGATCACGGTGGTCATGTCGTCGAAGTAGCCGGTGCCCACTTCCTGCTGGTGAGCCACGAAGGTGTAACCCTTGGCAGCGTCGGCGAACTCTTGCTCCTGCAGCTTCACGTAGGCAGTCATGTCGTTGCGGGCGTAGTCGTGCGCCAGGTTGAACATGCTGTGCCACATGTTGTGAATGCCGGCCAGGGTGATGAACTGGTGCTTGTAACCCATGGCGGACAATTCGCGCTGGAACTTGGCGATGGTCGCGTCGTCCAGGTTTTTCTTCCAGTTGAAGGAAGGCGAGCAGTTGTACGACAGCAGTTGGTCCGGGTATTCCTTTTTGATCGCTTCAGCGAAGCGACGAGCTTCGTCCAGGTCCGGCTTGGCGGTTTCGCACCAGATCAGGTCGGCGTACGGCGCATAGGCCAGGCCGCGAGCGATGGCTTGGTCGAGACCGGCGCGTACTTTGTAGAAGCCTTCCTGGGTACGTTCGCCAGTCACGAATGGCTGGTCGTACGGGTCGCAATCGGAAGTCAGCAGGTCCGCCGCGTTAGCGTCGGTACGGGCCAGGATGATGGTCGGCGTGCCGGCCACGTCAGCTGCCAGACGAGCGGCGGTCAGCTTCTGTACAGCTTCCTGGGTCGGTACCAGTACCTTGCCGCCCATGTGGCCGCATTTTTTCACGGAAGCCAGCTGGTCTTCGAAGTGAACGCCGGCGGCGCCTGCTTCGATCATGCTTTTCATCAGCTCGTAGGCGTTCAGTACGCCGCCGAAACCGGCTTCAGCGTCAGCCACGATCGGCGCGAAGTAGTCGATGTAACCTTCGTCGCCCGGGCCTTTGCCGGCTTTCCACTGGATCTGGTCAGCGCGACGGAACGAGTTGTTGATGCGCTTGACCACGGTTGGAACCGAATCCACCGGGTACAGCGACTGGTCCGGGTACATCGATTCGGCGGAGTTGTTGTCCGCAGCGACTTGCCAGCCCGACAGGTAGATCGCCTGGATACCGGCTTTGACTTGTTGTACGGCCTGGCCGCCGGTCAGGGCGCCCATGCAGTTGACGAAATCTTTCTCGGGGCGGAAGGACGGCTTGGCACCCTGGGTCACCAGGTTCCACAGCTTCTCGGCGCCGAGTCTTGCAAAGGTGTGCTCAGGTTGAACCGAGCCACGCAGGCGGACGACGTCAGCAGCGGAGTAAGCGCGTGTCACGCCTTTCCAGCGTGGGTTTTCAGCCCAGTCTTTTTCGAGGGCTGCAATTTGCTGTTCGCGTGTCAGTGCCATGGAGATAAACCTCGTCGCGTCTTTTACGGAAAGTTGTTCTGCGGTGAAAAATTCATGCTCGCTGACCAGAAGCTTAGGTGGTCAAGCCGGATTCGACGGGGATGGCGACGGGATGAACGATGGGCTCGAGGGGAAGTGAGCAGGTAAGGGCGAACTGGCGAGCGCATTCGGGCGTCGTGGGCCTTTATACGAACTACAGTGTGGTGCCGGGTTACCTAATTACGCTTCCGTCCCTCGGGACAACTTCGTTCCAGTCGGCAACCTCGTCAAACACACCTTGTGGGCGGTACAGACACGAAGCGGCTCGCGGGGTAGGTGCGAACATCGCTTCGAAGGCCCTTGCCAGGGCCCCTGATTAGCGGGAGCGAGGCCATCATGCCTTTGCTTTTTTGTATCGTCAAACGTTTTGTAGTGCTTTTTTTGAGCCACTACATCTTTGGTCTAATACGACTAATCAGTCAGTTTTCGGTGATTCAGTCCAAAGTATCGACTTTCACTCGCAGGGTCATGTCATCCCGGCCCTGGGTCGAGTAGCTGCGGGTCAGGGCCTGTTTGTCGGCCTGGGTCTGGCGGTTCACGCCGGCCAGGGTGATCCACTCGCCGAGGCGTCCCGTGACGGTTGTGTCGGTACTTTGCACATTCACTACATCGGGACGTTCCTGGCTGATGCGATCACGATTGGTGCTGATCGCCAGGTGAACGGTTTCGCCGGTGACACGGGCGGTGACGTAGAAACCCTGGGTGACGTTGCGGTACTCGGTCTGGCTGCGCAGGTCACCGTAGGAATCGGTCTGGGTGCTGGTCAGCGGCACACTCTGGCCGACCTGGATCAGCGCCGGCGCGCCTTCGCTGGCCTGGATTTGCTGAATCCCGCCGTCGCGGCTGTCGGTGCTGCGGCTGATGATGCGAGTCTGGCTTGGCCTGGCGCCGTTCACCGAATAACCCTGGTCGTTCTGGACGTTGTTTTCGGAGGTGTCGACGGTGATCAGCAGGCGTTTTGGCGCAGTATCGAGTTGGGCAACAAGGGCCTTAAGTTCGTCGATCTTGCGTTGATCGGCGTTGACGATCAGCTGATTGCCGTAAGCGCTGACCTGGCCTTCCTGGCCGATGAAGTCTTGCGCCATCGGCAGCATGTCGGCGCTGGTGTGGTAGTTCAGGGGCACGATTTCGGTGGCGGCCATGACTGAGACACTGCAGGTCAGTAGCAGCGCGGTGAGCAGGGTGCGTGGGTACATGTCCGTTATCTCCGGCCTTCTGATTTGTTTTTATGTGGGAGCGAGCTTGCTCGCGATGGACGTTAACGATGATGCGTGCTGTCTGGAAAAATTCGGCGTCTTTGAATTTTTCGCGAGCAAGCTCGCTCCTACAGGGTTTGATATTGCCAGTTTGTCGGCCTGGCAGGGGGGAAGTTGAATCGTAGACAGCAAAACGCCCCGGCATTGGACAATGGCGGGGCGTTTTTGGGTGTTCTTCGGGCCTCTTCGCGGGCAAGCCTCGCTCCTACAGGTTAGCGTAATCCCTGTAGGAGCGAGGCTTGCCCGCGAAGGGCGCGACTCGGTATCAGACCGAGTGACGCACCATGTCCACATGCGGAATTCCTGCTTCCAGGAACTCCTCGCTGACCATGTGAAAGCCCAGGCGCTCGTAGAACGCCGTGGCCTGCACTTGCGCGCTCAGCATTTGCTGCTTCAACCCGCGTTTCTCGGCTTCGCCGATCACCGCATGCATCAGCGTATCGCCGACTTTCAAGCCGCGCCAGTCCCTGAGTACCGACACCCGGCCGACGTGACCGTCGGGCAGCAGGCGGGCGTGCCGACCGGAAAGTCGCCTTCGAGGGCGAGGAAATGCACGGCCGTCACATCATCGGCATCCCATTCCAGTTCTGGCGGAACGGATTGCTCGGCGACAAACACCGTCTCACGAATGCGCCGGATCTCGGCGTTGTCCTTTTGCCAGTCTGCGACACGTACGTGAATCTTATTCATCGGCAAACCCCAGGCTTCCTTGCTTGATCAGTTCACACAACAAGCCGCGACCGTCTTCGTCGCTCAGCCAGTCGACCAGGTTGTCGGCGTGCAGGGAGTCGGCAGCGCAGATCATTTTCAGCAGCTCGCGCAGCTTGCCCGGCAGATACCGGCTCTGGCCGCTGGCAAACAGCAACAGGTCGTCATCGACTTCGGACCAGGCCAGGCGTGCGCTCGGGTTGCGGATCAGTATCGCGCCTTGCTCCAGGCTCGCGAGCAGGTCGTCTTCCTCGATCTCTTCCGGACCCACCACCAGTTCCGGGTAGCGCGGTTCTGTCATGTACTGGCCAAACCAAGTCAGCAGCAGACGCTCGTCGCTCATGTGCTCGGCCAGCAGGCTTTTGAGGCGATCAAGGGCGTCATGCTGGATCTGGTGTGGATCAACCGCAGGCAGGGCGTCAGCATCGGTGTAACGCTCTTCGTCCGACAGGAACTGGCTGAGGAAGTCGGTGAAGTGGGTCAGCACTTCAGAGGCGCTTGGCGCGCGGAAACCGACCGAGTACGTCAGGCAGTCATCGACGGCCACGCCGCAGTGGGCCAGGCGCGGCGGCAGGTAGAGCATGTCGCCCGGTTCCAGGACCCACTCATCGGTGGCTTCGAAATCAGCGAGGATGCGCAGGTCCGCGTGCTGCAACAACTTGCTTTCGGAATCGCACATCTGGCCGATTTTCCAGTTGCGCTTGCCGTGACCCTGCAGCAGGAACACGTCGTAGTTGTCGAAGTGCGGACCGACGCTGCCACCTGGGGCGGCAAAGCTGATCATAACGTCGTCGACGCGCCAGCTCGGCAAGAAGCGGAAGTTCTCCAGCAGTTCAGCGACTTCCGGAACGAACTGGTCAACCGCTTGAACCAGCAGGGTCCAGTCGCGCTCCGGCAGTTTGCTGAATTCGTCTTCGGCGAACGGGCCGCGACGCAACTCCCAGGGACGCTCGCCGTTTTCAATCACCAGGCGCGATTCAACTTCTTCTTCCAGCGCCAGGCCGGCCAGTTCGTCGGCGTCGATCGGGCTTTCGAATTGAGGAATCGCCTGACGGATCAGCAGGGGTTTTTTCTGCCAGTAGTCGCGCAGGAATTCGCGCGCCGTGATGCCGCCCAGAAGTTGAAGAGGAATATCAGGATTCATGTGTAACCTATTGAAAAAATGCACTTTTCAGACGGGAATAAAAACGCCCGGCGCTGCCGGGCGTCTCAAAAGGGTAATGCGGTCGATCAGATGCGTTTGGCTTGCTCTACAGCGTTACCGATGTAGTTCGCCGGGGTGAGCAGTTTCAGCTCGGCCTTGGCGGCGGCTGGCATGTCCAGACCGTCGATGAAAGTTTGCAGTGCTTCAGGGCTGATGCCCTTGCCACGGGTCAACTCTTTCAGCTTCTCGTACGGGTTTTCGATGTTGTAGCGGCGCATTACGGTCTGGATCGGCTCGGCCAATACTTCCCAGCAAGCGTCCAGGTCGGCAGCGATCTTCTGAGCGTTGAGCTCGAGCTTGCTGATGCCTTTGAGGCTGGCTTCGTACGCGATCACGCTGTGGGCGAAGCCGACACCGAGGTTGCGCAGCACGGTGGAGTCGGTCAGGTCGCGCTGCCAGCGGGAAATCGGCAGCTTGCTCGCCAGGTGCTGGAACAGTGCGTTGGCGATACCCAGGTTGCCTTCGGAGTTCTCGAAGTCGATCGGGTTGACCTTGTGCGGCATGGTCGACGAACCGATTTCGCCAGCGATGGTGCGCTGCTTGAAGTAACCCAGGGAAATGTAGCCCCAGATGTCGCGATCGAAGTCGATCAGGATCGTGTTGAAACGGGCGATCGCGTCGAACAGCTCGGCAATGTAGTCGTGCGGTTCGATCTGCGTGGTGTACGGGTTGAAACCCAGGCCCAGCTCGTCTTCGATGAAGGCGCGGGCATTTTCTTCCCAGTCGATTTCAGGGTAGGCCGACAGGTGAGCGTTGTAGTTGCCGACAGCGCCGTTGATCTTGCCCAGCAGCGGAACGGCCGCGACCTGGGCGATCTGACGCTCCAGACGGTAAACCACGTTCGCCAGCTCTTTGCCCAGGGTGGTCGGCGAAGCCGGTTGACCGTGGGTGCGCGACAGCATTGGCACGTCAGCGAAACGGATCGCCAGTTCGCGGATGGCGTCGCAGGTTTGGCGCATCAGCGGCAACATCACGTCATCACGGCCTTCGCGCAGCATCAGGGCGTGGGACAGGTTGTTGATGTCCTCGCTGGTGCAGGCAAAGTGGATGAATTCGCTGACAGCAGCCAGTTCCGGCAGCTTGGCCGCTTGCTCTTTGAGCAGGTATTCGATGGCCTTGACGTCGTGGTTGGTGGTGCGCTCGATCTCTTTGACGCGCTCGGCGTGCTCCAGGGCGAAGTTCTCCGCCAGGGTGTTCAGCACCGCGTTGGCTTCGGCGGAGAACGCCGGCACTTCGCTGATGCCTGGGTGAGCGGCCAGGCGCTGGAGCCAGCGCACTTCAACCAGAACGCGCGCACGGATCAGGCCGTATTCGCTGAAAATCGGGCGCAGGGCCTGGGTTTTGCCGGCGTAGCGGCCGTCAACAGGGGAAACCGCAGTGAGCGAAGAAAGCTGCATGGGGTGTTCTCGGACAGTCGGGCAACGAAATGGGGCGCGTATCATACATGAAAAAATTCGCCGGTCCGTTGCCAACTGACCAGCGTCTTACGCGTTACAAATTACTCAAGGTGTTGCGGGCGCGGTTCAGCTGCTGCGCATCAGCGGGTAAAGCTCTTTCAACAACTTGCGACGGCTGATCACCAGCTGCCAGCGATGGCCGCCCAGCTGCCGCCACAGGCGTGCCGAGCGAATCCCGGCCAGCAGCAGGGCGCGGATTTTCGAGGCGTTGCTCGGTTGCTGCAGGTTGCGCATGTCGCCGTGCACCTGAATCCGCTGGCGCAGGGTGCTCAAGGTGTCCTGGTACAGCGCGCCGCAGGCCGCGATCACGTTTTCGTGGGCCGCGCCGAAGTGTTCGACCTGGGACTGGATCTGCGGCAGGCGCTTGCCGATTTCGTCCAGCATGTCGCCACGTTTGGCCAGCTGGCGTTCCAGGCCCAGCATGGCCAGCGCATACCGCAGCGGTTCGCGCTGAAGGGTGCTGGGGTCGCGCTCCAGGGCGCCAATCAGTGCCCGGTAGCCTTCACGCAGATTGAGGTCGTCGCCGCCGTAGACTTCCAGGGTGTCCTTGGGGTCGCGAATCAGCAGGCTGCCGAGCATGCAGGTCAAGCCGGCTTCGGTGGTCTGGCCGGTCTTGGCGATCTTGTCGACCAGGACCGCGGCGAGAAACACCCCGCCCAGTGCCGTCAATTGCTCCTGGGTCGGGTTCATTGGGCTTGGCCCTTGCTGGTGGTCTTGCTTGTCCAGGGCTCGGCCATTTCGATCACGCCGCCGCCGAGGCAGATTTCACCGTCATAGAACACCACCGATTGTCCCGGGGTCACCGCGCGTTGCGGGTCGTCGAAGATCGCGCGGTAGCCGCTGGCAGTCTTTTCCAGGGTGCAGGGCTGGTCGCTCTGGCGATACCGGACCTTGGCGGTCAGCTTGCGTGGCTCGGTCAGGTCGATCGGGTTGACCCAATAGATCTCCGAGGCGAGCAGGGCGCGGGAAAACAGATAAGGGTGGTCATTGCCCTGGCCAACGATCAGCTCGTTGTGCTCCAGGTCCTTGATCAGCACGTACCAGGGCTCGTCGCCGGCGTCTTTAAGGCCGCCGATGCCGAGGCCCTGGCGCTGGCCGATGGTGTGATACATCAAGCCGTGGTGACGGCCGATGACTTCACCTTCGGTGGTCTTGATCTCGCCCGGCTGGGCGGGCAGGTATTGCTTGAGGAAGTCGCTGAAGCGGCGTTCGCCGATGAAGCAGATCCCGGTGGAATCCTTTTTCTTCGCGGTGGCCAGCTGGTGTTTCTCGGCGATCGCGCGCACTTCGGGTTTTTCCAGCTCGCCGACCGGGAACAGGGTCTTGGCGATCTGTTCACCGCCGACGGCGTGCAGGAAGTAGCTCTGGTCCTTGTTCGGGTCCAGGCCCTTGAGCAGCTCGGTGCGACCGTCGATGTCGCGGCGGCGCACGTAGTGACCGGTGGCGATCAGGTCGGCGCCCAGCATCATGGCGTAGTCGAGGAACGCCTTGAACTTGATTTCGCGGTTGCAGAGGATGTCCGGATTCGGCGTGCGACCGGCCTTGTATTCGGCCAGGAAGTGCTCGAACACGTTGTCCCAGTACTCGGCGGCGAAGTTGGCGGTGTGCAGCTTGATGCCAATCCTGTCGCACACGGCCTGGGCGTCCGCCAGGTCATCCATGGCGGTGCAATATTCCGTTCCATCGTCTTCTTCCCAGTTCTTCATGAACAGGCCTTCCACCTCATAACCCTGCTCGATCAGCAGGAGAGCGGAAACGGAAGAGTCCACGCCGCCGGACATGCCGACAATGACGCGCTTCTTTTGTGTGTCAGAAGGGGCTGGATCACGCATAGGGATTCAATGAGTGTCTTGAAAAAGGACGCGATTCTAACAGGCCGAAGCCCGCAAGGCTAAAGAGAAGGGCGGATCAGTTCGAGATCGAAGTGAAAGCCTGCCAGATAATCATCGATGCAGCGGATGATCAGCTCACTGCGCCAGTTTGCGCGCTGTGCCAGCAATTCGTCACGCGTCAGCCACTTGGCGCCGACGATGCCGTCGTCCAGTGGGTAGTCCGGGTGATGTTTGAGCGGTTTGGCGCTGAAGCAGACCCGCTGGTAGGTCACGCCGTTGCTTGGGGCGGTGTAGAGGTAAATGCCCACCACGCCGGTCGGTTCGACGTCCCAGCCGGTTTCCTCGAGGGTTTCGCGAATGGCGGCGTCAATCAGGGTTTCGTCCGGGTCGAGGTGACCGGCGGGCTGATTGAGTACCGTTCGTCCTTGCCTGGTTTCTTCGACCATCAGGAAGCGGCCGCTGTCTTCGACGATGGTGGCGACGGTGATGTGGGGTTTCCAGTCCATAGAGCTTCCTCAAATGTTGAAGGTTGAAGCGCGGGCCCCCTGTAGGAGCTGGCTTGCCAGCGAAAGCGGTGGGTCAGTCGATGAAGATGTTGAATGATAGACCGCCTTCGCTGGCAAGCCAGCTCCTACAGGGGATCTGGTTCGGCAGATAAATATGTGTGAACGCCACAAACACAAACCCCGGCACATGGCCGGGGTTTGTGATGTTCCCTTACAACCTTAAACCAACGCAGCAATCGCCGCGTTGAAAGTATTGCTCGGACGCATCGCCTTGCTGATCAGCTCGGCATTGGCGTGGTAGTAACCGCCGATGTCCACTGGCTTGCCCTGAACGGCGTTGAGCTCGGCGACGATGGTCGCTTCGTTCTCGGTCAGGGTCTTGGCCAACTCGCCGAACTGCGCTTGCAGTGCAGTGTCTTCGGTCTGGGCGGCCAGGGCCTGGGCCCAGTACAGCGCCAGGTAGAAGTGGCTGCCGCGGTTGTCGATGTTGCCGACTTTGCGCGATGGCGACTTGTTGTTGTCCAGGAACTGGCCGGTGGCCTGATCCAGGGTCTTGGCCAGAACCAGCGCCTTGGGGTTGTCGTAGGTGACACCCAGGTGCTCGAGGGACGCGGCCAGGGCCAGGAACTCGCCCAGGGAATCCCAGCGCAGGAAGTTTTCTTCCAGCAGCTGCTGCACGTGCTTCGGTGCCGAACCGCCGGCGCCGGTTTCGAACAGGCCGCCGCCATTCATCAGCGGAACGATCGACAGCATCTTGGCGCTGGTGCCCAGTTCCATGATCGGGAACAGGTCAGTCAGGTAGTCGCGCAGTACGTTGCCGGTCACCGAGATGGTGTCCTTGCCTTCGCGAGTGCGACCCAGGGTGAACGCCATCGCGTCGACTGGCGACATGATGCGGATGTCCAGGCCTGCGGTGTCGTGATCCTTCAGGTAAGCCTGAACTTTCTCGATCACTACGCCGTCGTGGGCGCGCATTGGGTCCAGCCAGAAAATCGCTGGCGTGGCGCTGGCGCGAGCACGGTTGACGGCCAGTTTGACCCAATCCTGGATCGGCGCGTCTTTGGTCTGGCACATGCGGAAGATGTCGCCGGCTTCAACCGACTGCTCCAGCAACAGGCCGCCTTTGCTGTCGGAAACGCGGACAACACCGTTGGTCTTGATCTGGAACGTCTTGTCGTGCGAGCCGTACTCTTCGGCTTTTTTCGCCATCAGGCCAACGTTCGGCACGCTGCCCATGGTGGTCGGATCAAAAGCGCCGTGCAGCTTGCAGTCTTCGATCACCGCCTGGTAGATGGTGGCGTAGCAGCGATCCGGGATCACCGCCTTGGTGTCGTGCAGCTGGCCGTCGGTGCCCCACATCTTGCCGGAGTCACGGATCATCGCCGGCATCGAGGCGTCGACGATAACGTCGCTCGGCACGTGCAGGTTGGTGATGCCTTTGTCGGAGTTGACCATGGCCAACGACGGACGAACGGCGTAGACCGCCTGGATGTCCGCTTCGATCTGCGCTTGTTGATCGCTAGGCAAAGCCTTGATGCGAGCGTACAGGTCGCCGATGCCGTTGTTCAGGTTGAAGCCGATCTGTGCCAGCACGTCAGCGTGCTTGGCCAAGGCGTCTTTGTAGAACTCGGCAACGATCTGGCCGAACATGATCGGGTCGGAGACCTTCATCATGGTCGCTTTCAGGTGGACCGACAGCAGTACGCCCTTGGCTTTGGCGTCTTCGATTTCAGCGGCGATGAAGCTGCGCAGCGCGTTTTTGCTCATGACCGCGCAATCGAGGATCTCACCGGCTTGCACGGTGGTCTTTTCTTTCAGGACGGTGGTGGTGCCGTCTTGAGCGATCAGTTCGATTTTGACGGCGTCAGCGGCGTCGATCAGGGCGGCTTTTTCGCTGCCGTAGAAGTCGCCGGTGCTCATGTGTGCCACGTGGGACTTGGAGTCCGCAGCCCAGGCGCCCATTTTATGCGGGTGCTTGCGCGCGTAGTTCTTGACCGACAGCGGCGCACGACGATCGGAGTTGCCTTCGCGCAGGACCGGGTTCACGGCACTGCCCTTGATCTTGTCGTAGCGCGACTTGGCGAGCTTGTCGGCGTCGCTGGTCACGGTTTCCGGGTAGTCCGGCACTGCGAAGCCCTGGGCTTGCAGTTCCTTGATCGCGGCTTGCAGTTGCGGAACCGAGGCGCTGATGTTCGGCAGCTTGATGATGTTGGCTTCAGGCGTGACGGCCAGGTCGCCCAGTTCGGCGAGGTGGTCGGCGACGGCTTTGTCACCCAGTTGCTCGGGGAAGCTGGCCAGGATGCGCCCTGCAAGAGAGATATCGCGGGTTTCCACGGCGATATCAGCGGAGGCGGTGAAAGCCTCTACGATAGGCAACAGTGAATAGGTGGCGAGGGCGGGAGCTTCGTCGGTGAAGGTATAGATGATCTTCGAGCGGGTGGGCATATTCGGATTAACTCTCTCTTCTTTGCTAAAGCATGCGCAGAAAAACTCGAGGGGCGCCGGGTAAGCGCGTTCGTTCAAAGTCATCCATGAGCCGAATGTCGAGATTTGTGCGCGGTGATGTTGGGTGCATCAGTCGAGCGTCAAGCGGGTGGACCGCGGTAACGGTCCTGCTTTTTCGGGTCCGAAGTCTCGGCTACAGTCCAGTTGCAGAGAGGTCGGCCGTCGTGACTCTGTGGTCAGCGGGCGGCATTATACATAGGTAGCTGGCAATCTGCCGATGGTTCATACACAACGATTGACGTCCATTGGTCTAAAGGTCGCAGGGGAGTGCGGGGCGTAGAGTCTTGCACCGTGCTTGAGTTTGGCGCTTTTCCCTTTGCTTTCAGGCTTGTAGGCCCCGAACCGCACAGCTTTGCGGCAGATGGGTGGAACATAGGGTTTGCGCGCCGAATTAACTGGGTTACGCTCGAACCAAGCCAGATGTTCAATCCAATCAATGGAGTTCAGCATGGGTTACAAGAAGATTCAGGTTCCAGCCGTCGGCGACAAAATCACCGTCAATGCAGACCATTCTCTCAATGTTCCTAATAACCCGATCATCCCCTTCATCGAAGGCGACGGCATTGGGGTTGATATCAGCCCGTCATGATCAAGGTTGTCGATGCTGCTGTTAAGAAGGCTTACGGCGGCGAGCGCAAAATTTCCTGGATGGAAGTCTACGCCGGGGAGAAAGCGACTCAGGTTTACGATCAGGACACCTGGCTGCCCCAGGAAACCCTGGACGCGGTCAAGGATTACGTGGTTTCCATCAAGGGCCCCCTGACCACCCCGGTCGGCGGCGGCATCCGTTCGCTGAACGTGGCCCTGCGCCAGCAACTCGACCTGTATGTCTGCCTGCGCCCGGTGCGCTGGTTCGAAGGCGTGCCGAGCCCGGTCAAGAAGCCAGGCGACGTCGACATGACGATCTTCCGCGAGAACTCGGAAGACATTTATGCCGGTATCGAGTGGAAGGCCGGCTCGCCGGAAGCGACCAAGGTCATCAAGTTCCTCAAAGATGAAATGGGCGTCACCAAGATCCGTTTCGACGAAAACTGCGGTATCGGCATCAAGCCGGTTTCGCTGCAAGGCACCAAGCGCCTGGCGCGCAAGGCGTTGCAATACGTGGTCGACAACGATCGCGATTCGCTGACCATCGTGCACAAAGGCAACATCATGAAGTTCACCGAAGGTGCCTTCAAGGAATGGGCCTACGAAGTGGCGGCTGAAGAGTTTGGCGCAACCCTGCTCGACGGCGGTCCGTGGATGCAGTTCAAGAACCCGAAGACCGGCAAGAACGTCATCGTCAAGGACGCCATCGCTGACGCCATGCTCCAGCAGATCCTGCTGCGCCCGGCCGAATACGATGTGATCGCGACCCTGAACCTGAACGGCGACTACCTCTCCGACGCCCTGGCGGCCGAAGTGGGCGGTATCGGTATCGCGCCGGGTGCCAACCTGTCCGACACCATCGCCATGTTCGAAGCGACCCACGGTACCGCGCCGAAATACGCCGGCAAGGACCAGGTCAACCCGGGTTCGCTGATCCTGTCTGCAGAAATGATGCTGCGTCACATGGGCTGGACCGAAGCGGCCGACCTGATCATCAAGGGCACCAATGGCGCGATTTCCGCCAAGACCGTGACCTATGACTTCCACCGTCTGATGGAAGGCGCGAAGCTGCTGTCTTCTTCGGCGTTTGGTGATGCACTGATTTCGCACATGTAAGCGAATCAAGGTGTAACAAAAACCGCCCGGCTCAAGTGATTGAGTCGGGCGGTTTTTTTATGACTGGATGTTTGGTTGCGTCAGCCCGAGACCGTTTCTTGTTGCGTGGCAGGCAGCGCCTGTCCTGCCGAAGCCTCGGCAGCGGCGATATCGACGGCATGCAACCCCTTCGGCCCCTGGATGATGTTGAAGGTCACGGGTTGCCCGGCTTTCAGGGTTTTGTAACCGTCCATTTTGATCGCCGAGTAATGGGCAAACAGATCTTCATCCTTGCCGTCCTCGTTGATAAAACCGTAGCCCTTGGCGTTGTTGAACCATTTCACCTTGCCGACCGCCATTCTCATATCCCTCTGCAACAGACTCCATCACTGGAGTATCATCCAGTACATGCGCAGTCATTTCTTAGAAATAAGGTTGACTCCGCGGACCTTTTTTACCCACTGTGGGCTCTATTGGTTGTAACACCGTTTTGCCGATAGTCAAGGTGACCAGGCAGTCGGAGTTGAAATCGACGATGGCCGCCCCCACCACTGTATTCGCACAACTGACGAACCTTTCTTTCCATGCATGCAATCAGCCAGATTCGACTAACATTCAATCAGGATCGCCCGACTCTCCAAAAGGATCGCCCGGAGGAACACGACGACGATTCAGCGGGCATTGCTGTTCAGGAAGCAAAGCCTGCATTACAGGCGCCGCCGATGTACAAGGTGGTTTTGTTCAACGATGACTACACACCGATGGATTTCGTCGTCGAAGTGCTCGAGGTGTTTTTTAACCTGAATCGCGAGCTGGCGACCAAGGTCATGCTGGCCGTTCACACAGAAGGACGGGCAGTATGTGGAGTGTTTACCCGCGACATCGCCGAGACGAAGGCCATGCAGGTCAACCAGTACGCCAGGGAAAGCCAGCATCCGCTACTCTGTGAAATCGAGAAGGACGGTTAATCGCCGACCACTTGGGTATGAGGTGAAGCTATGTTAAACCGCGAGCTCGAAGTCACCCTCAATCTTGCCTTCAAGGAGGCCCGATCGAAGCGTCATGAATTCATGACCGTCGAACACCTCCTGCTGGCCCTATTGGACAATGAGGCTGCCGCCACCGTTTTGCGTGCCTGCGGCGCAAACCTCGACAAACTCAAGCATGACCTGCAGGAGTTCATCGACTCAACCACGCCATTGATCCCCGTCCATGACGAGGACCGTGAAACCCAGCCAACCCTGGGCTTCCAGCGTGTCCTGCAGCGTGCTGTCTTTCACGTACAGAGCTCGGGCAAACGCGAAGTGACCGGCGCCAACGTGCTGGTTGCGATCTTCAGCGAACAAGAGAGTCAGGCGGTGTTCCTGCTGAAACAGCAGAGCGTCGCGCGCATCGATGTCGTCAACTACATCGCCCATGGCATTTCCAAAGTGCCGGGGCACGGCGATCACTCTGAAGGTGAGCAAGATATGCAGGACGACGAGGGCGGCGAGTCTTCTTCTTCAGGCAATCCCCTGGATGCTTACGCCAGCAACCTCAACGAACTCGCGCGCCAGGGTCGTATCGACCCGTTGGTAGGCCGTGAGCTGGAAGTCGAGCGTGTCGCGCAGATCCTGGCGCGTCGGCGCAAGAACAATCCGCTGCTGGTGGGCGAGGCGGGCGTGGGTAAAACCGCGATTGCCGAAGGCCTGGCCAAGCGCATTGTCGACAACCAGGTGCCGGACCTGCTGGCCAACAGCGTGGTGTATTCCCTCGACCTGGGCGCCTTGCTGGCCGGGACCAAATACCGCGGCGATTTCGAGAAGCGCTTCAAGGCGCTGCTCAATGAGCTGAAAAAACGTCCGCAGGCGATCCTGTTCATCGACGAGATCCACACCATCATCGGTGCGGGTGCCGCGTCCGGTGGCGTCATGGATGCCTCGAACCTGCTCAAGCCGCTGCTGTCGTCGGGTGATATCCGTTGCATCGGTTCGACCACGTTCCAGGAATTCCGCGGGATCTTCGAGAAGGACCGTGCCTTGGCCCGGCGCTTCCAGAAGGTCGACGTGTCGGAGCCGTCGGTGGAAGACACCATCGGTATCCTGCGCGGCCTGAAAGGGCGTTTCGAAGCGCACCACAACATCGAATACAGCGATGAAGCGTTGCGTGCGGCGGCTGAGCTGGCCTCGCGCTACATCAACGACCGGCACATGCCGGACAAGGCCATCGACGTCATCGACGAGGCGGGCGCCTATCAGCGTCTGCAGCCGATCGAGAAACGCGTGAAACGCATCGAAGTGCCTCAGGTCGAGGACATCGTCGCGAAAATCGCGCGGATTCCGCCAAAACACGTCACCAGCTCCGACAAAGAGCTGCTGCGTAACCTGGAGCGTGACCTGAAGCTGACGGTATTTGGCCAGGATGCCGCGATCGACTCGCTGTCGACCGCGATCAAGCTGTCCCGTGCCGGCCTCAAGTCGCCTGACAAGCCAGTCGGTTCGTTCCTGTTCGCAGGGCCGACCGGTGTCGGTAAAACCGAAGCGGCGCGTCAGCTGGCCAAGGCGTTGGGGATCGAACTGGTGCGTTTCGACATGTCCGAGTACATGGAGCGCCACACCGTATCGCGTCTGATCGGTGCGCCTCCAGGCTATGTCGGGTTCGACCAGGGCGGTCTGCTGACCGAAGCCATCACCAAGCAGCCTCACTGCGTGCTGTTGCTCGATGAGATCGAGAAGGCGCATCCGGAAGTCTTCAACCTGCTGCTGCAGGTGATGGACCACGGTACGCTGACCGATAACAACGGGCGCAAGGCGGACTTCCGTAACGTGATCGTCATCATGACGACCAACGCCGGTGCCGAAACCGCAGCCCGTGCTTCGATCGGTTTCACCCATCAGGACCACTCGTCCGATGCGATGGAAGTGATCAAGAAGAGCTTCACGCCGGAATTCCGCAACCGTCTGGACACCATTATCCAGTTTGGTCGCCTCAGCCATGAGGTTATCAAGAGCGTGGTGGACAAGTTCCTTACCGAGCTTCAGGCGCAGTTGGAAGACAAGCGTGTGCAGCTGGAAGTGACGGACGCGGCGCGCAGCTGGCTGGCAGCCGGTGGCTACGACTCGGCAATGGGCGCTCGACCTATGGCGCGTTTGATCCAGGACAAGATCAAGCGTCCGCTGGCGGAAGAGATTCTGTTTGGCGAACTGGCCGACCATGGAGGCGTGGTGCACATCGACCTGAAGGACGGCGAGCTGACCTTCGAGTTCGAAACCACGGCTGAAATGGCCTGACGTTAACCGCTACACAGCAAAAGGCGCCGCGAGGCGCCTTTTTGCTGTCTGGGGAACACCCGAGATCAATTGTAGGCGCTGGCTTGCCAGCGATAGCTATGGATCAGGCAGCACTAATACAAGACATGCCGACGCCTTCGCTGGCAAGCCAGCTCCTACATGGGGTCGGCGTGCTGCATCAAATCCCGCGCACACAAAAACGCCCGGCATAAACCGGGCGTCTTGTATTGACCTGATTAGCGAGCGCGGTAAGTGATGCGCCCTTTGCTCAAGTCATAGGGCGTCAGCTCGACGCGCACTTTGTCACCGGTAAGAATACGAATGTAGTTCTTGCGCATCTTGCCGGAGATATGCGCGGTTACGACGTGCCCATTTTCCAACTCCACGCGAAACATGGTGTTGGGCAGGGTGTCGACGACAGTGCCTTCCATTTCGAAGCTGTCTTCTTTCGACATGCAGTAAAGCCCTCGGTGTCCAATGAATGGCCCGGTGCAACTGCGCCAGGCAAAAGCGGCGTGCATTGTGCCCGAAAAATGGGGTTTAAGCCAAGGGGTTTAGGGCTTGCTCTAGTTCAGGATCACCCAGCGCTGATTAATCAGCAGTTCGATCGGGCGATATTGCGTCTTGTAGCTCATTTTTTTGCAGTTCTTGATCCAGTAGCCGAGGTAGACCGCTTCCAGGCCCAGTCGCCGGGCCTCGGTGATCTGCCAGAGGATCGCGTAGCGCCCCAGGCTGCGACGTTCTTCATCGGGCTCGTAGAAGGTGTAGACCGCGGACAGACCGTTGGGCAGCAGGTCGGTGACCGCCACTGCCACCAATCGGCCTTCTAGGCGAAATTCATAGAACCGGGAAAATGGCAGGTCCCGCACCAGGAAGGTCGAAAACTGATCGCGGCTCGGCGGGTACATGTCGCCATCGGCATGGCGCTGCTCGATGTAGCGCTGATAGAGGTCGAAATACTCTTCGCTGAACTGGGGCCTGGCCGGACGTACCTGCACATCGGCATTGCGCTTGAAAATGCGTTTCTGCTGACGGTTGGGGGAAAACTGCGCCACAGGAATGCGCGCCGGTACGCACGCATTGCAATTCTGGCAATGGGGCCGGTACAGATGATCGCCGCTGCGACGAAAACCCATTTCCGACAGGTCTGCGTAGACATGCACATCCATGGGCTGGCTAGGGTCGAGGAACAGGGTCGTGGCCTGCTCCTCGGGCAGATAACTGCAAGAGTGGGGCTGAGTGGCATAAAACTTCAAGCGCGCCAACTCGGTCATGATCAACCCTCAATAAGCTTTTGAGTAAGTGTAAGCGCTTTTGGATAAGTGTAAGCCACGTGGGCCAAAGTCGCTCAGCAAACCCAGCTGGCGCGGCTGGGTTGGTCCAGATGCCGCGCCAGGTAACCGGCGAACTCGCGGCGGGGAATCGCCCGGGCGCCGAGGCTGTGCAGATGGTCGGTCGGCATCTGGCAGTCGATCAGCACAAAGCCTGAGTCTTCCAGATGTCGCACCAGGGTGGCAAAACCATACTTGGAGGCATTGTCGGCGCGGCTGAACATCGACTCGCCGAAAAACAGCTGCCCCATGGCCAGGCCATACAGCCCGCCGACCAGCTCGCCCTGGTCCCAGACTTCCACCGAGTGCGCGTAACCGCGCTTGTGCAGCTCGAGGTAGGCCTTCTGCATGGCGTCAGTGATCCAGGTGCCGTCGGCGTATTCCCGTGGCGCGGCGCACGCGCGGATAACCGCGGCGAAATCCCTGTCGAAGGTCACTTGGTAGCGTTGCTGGCGCAGCAATTTGTTCAGGCTGCGAGAGACATGCAATTCGTCGGGAAACAACACTGTGCGCGGGTCCGGCGACCACCAGAGAATCGGCTGGCCTTCCGAAAACCAGGGAAAGCAGCCATGGCGATAAGCCTTGATCAGCCGATCGGCGGACAGGTCGCCACCCGCTGCCAGCAGCCCGTTGGGGTCGCGCATGGCCTTTTCCAGTGGCGGGAAGGTCAGGGTGTTGCGTTGTAACCAAGTCAGCATGGCATCCGGGCTTTACAGAAGGGGAGGGCAGTGGCGGGCTGTCAGGCCCGCCGTGAAGTGTGCCGTCAAACGGTGGGAATGTCGTCGAGGTATTTCTCTGCGTCCAGTGCGGCCATGCAGCCGGCCCCGGCGGAGGTGACGGCCTGGCGATAAACGTGATCGGCCACGTCGCCGGCGGCAAATACGCCTGGGATCGCGGTGGCGGTGGCGTCGCCCTCGCTGCCACCCTTGACCAGCAGATAGCCGTCACGCATTTCCAGTTGGCCCTGGAACAGGTCGGTGTTGGGCTTGTGGCCGATGGCGATGAAGACCCCGGTCAGCGGCAATTCGCGGGTTTCGCCGCTGTGGCTGTCCCGCAGGCGGGCGCCGGTCACGCCGCTGGCATCCCCCAGCACTTCTTCCAGATGCTGGTTCCAGTGCAGGCGAATATTGCCGTTGGCGGCTTTTTCAAAGAGTTTGTCCTGCAGAATCTTCTCGGCGCGCAACTTGTCGCGCCGGTGGATCAGATGGACTTCACTGGCGATGTTCGACAAGTACAGGGCTTCCTCGACCGCGGTGTTGCCGCCGCCGATCACCGCGACCACCTGTTTGCGGTAGAAAAAGCCGTCGCACGTGGCGCAGGCCGAGACCCCTTTGCCGGCAAAGGCTTCTTCCGAGGGCAGCCCCAGGTATTGCGCCGAGGCGCCGGTGGCGATAATCAGTGCATCGCAGGTGTACGTACCGCTGTCGCCGGTGAGCTGGAACGGGCGCTGTTGCAACTTGGCCGTGTGGATGTGGTCGTAAACAATCTCTGTGTCAAAGCGCTCGGCGTGTTTTTGCATGCGTTCCATCAGCACCGGGCCGGTGAGTCCTTCGACGTCGCCGGGCCAGTTGTCGACTTCGACAGTGGTGGTGAGCTGGCCACCTGCCTGTATGCCGGTAATGACCACGGGTTTGAGGTTGGCGCGAGCGGCATAAACGGCTGCGCTGTAACCGGCAGGGCCGGAACCCAGAATGATCAGGCGGGAATGCTTCGCTTCGCTCATAAAAACACCTCATAAGCCTTTGTCACGAAAGAGAATGCATGCTCAAATTGAACTGCATGCAAGTCCCGTTGACTATGCTACACCCGGGACTGCAAGCATGGCATCGGACGAACAAACCCGTACAATGCCTGCTGTCGGCGTGCTTGTAACAAAATAAGCATTGCGCGCCGTGTTTATAAAAACCGGGGCGCAGTGTTAAAAGTAGTCCCAGTTGCGCCTGTTAACTTTTTTACCTGCCTGGATCGGGCAGTTTTTTATAGTCATTCAGCAGATGGACGCGCCACGGGCGCAGGAAAAGAAGCGTTTTGAAGAAATCCACCGCAGCACCTAAACCAGCCGTCGTTCCGCTCTGGCGCCAGCAATTGCACTACCGACTCAAGGAAGGTGCGTTGATCGCCGTCGGTGCCCTGTGCCTGTTCCTGATGATGGCCTTGCTGACCTATGGCAAGGACGATCCGGGCTGGAGCCACAACAGCAAGATCGACGACGTGCAGAACTTCGGCGGCCCGGCCGGTTCCTACAGCGCCGACATCCTGTTCATGGTGCTGGGTTACTTCGCCTACATCTTCCCGCTGCTGCTGGCGGTCAAGGCCTGGCAGATCTTCCGTCAGCGCCACGAACCCTGGGAATGGAGCGGCTGGCTGTTCTCCTGGCGCCTGATCGGCCTGGTGTTCCTGGTATTGTCGGGGGCAGCCCTGGCGCATATCCATTTCCACGCGGCGACCGGTCTGCCGGCCGGCGCTGGCGGCGCCTTGGGGGAAAGCCTCGGCGATCTGGCCAGGAACGCCCTGAACATCCAGGGCAGCACCTTGCTGTTCATCGCGCTGTTCCTGTTCGGCCTGACGGTGTTCACCGACCTGTCGTGGTTCAAGGTGATGGACGTCACCGGCAAGATCACGCTGGACCTGCTCGAGCTGGTCCAGGGCGCGGCCAATCGCTGGTGGGCCGCCCGTGTCGAACGCAAGCAGCTGGTTGCGCAATTGCGTGAAGTCGATGAACGCGTGCATGACGTGGTGGCGCCGAGCGTCACCGACAAGCGCGAGCAGGCCAAGGTCAAGGAGCGCCTGATCGAGCGCGAGCAAGCCTTGAGCAAGCACATGTCGGACCGCGAGAAGCAGGTGCCGCCAGTGATCGCGCCGGCGCCGCCGAAACCCGCGGCGCCGAGCAAACGCGTGGAGAAAGAGAAGCAGGCGCCGTTGTTCGTCGACAGCGCCGTCGAGGGCACCTTGCCGCCAATCTCGATTCTCGACCCCGCGGAAAAGAAACAACTCAATTACTCCCCCGAATCCCTGGCTGCGGTAGGCCACTTGCTGGAAATCAAGCTCAAGGAATTCGGCGTCGAAGTCTCGGTGGATTCGATTCACCCGGGCCCGGTCATTACCCGTTACGAGATCCAGCCCGCGGCAGGCGTCAAGGTCAGCCGCATCTCCAACCTGGCGAAAGACCTGGCCCGTTCCCTGGCCGTGACCAGCGTGCGCGTGGTGGAAGTGATCCCGGGCAAGACCACGGTCGGTATCGAGATCCCGAACGAAGACCGGCAGATCGTGCGCTTCTCCGAAGTGCTGTCGACCCCCGAGTACGACAACTTCAAGTCGCCGGTCACCCTGGCCCTGGGTCACGATATCGGCGGCAAGCCGGTCATCACCGACCTGGCGAAAATGCCGCACTTGCTGGTGGCCGGTACCACCGGTTCCGGTAAGTCGGTGGGTGTGAACGCGATGATCCTGTCGATCCTGTTCAAGTCCGGCCCGGAAGACGCCAAGCTGATCATGATCGACCCGAAAATGCTCGAACTGTCGATCTACGAAGGCATTCCGCACCTGCTGTGCCCGGTGGTGACCGACATGAAAGACGCGGCCAACGCCCTGCGCTGGAGCGTGGCGGAGATGGAACGTCGCTACAAACTGATGGCGAAGATGGGCGTGCGTAACCTGTCGGGCTTCAATGCCAAGGTCAAGGAAGCCCAGGACGCCGGCGAGCCCCTGACCGATCCGTTGTACAAGCGCGAAAGCATCCACGACGAAGCGCCGCTGCTGGTCAAGCTGCCGACCATTGTCGTGGTCGTCGACGAATTCGCCGACATGATGATGATCGTCGGCAAGAAGGTCGAAGAACTGATCGCCCGTATCGCCCAGAAAGCCCGAGCGGCCGGTATCCACCTGATCCTCGCGACCCAGCGTCCGTCGGTCGACGTGATCACCGGCCTGATCAAGGCGAACATCCCGACGCGCATGGCGTTCCAGGTGTCGAGCAAGATCGACTCGCGGACCATCATCGACCAGGGTGGCGCCGAACAACTGCTGGGTCACGGTGACATGCTGTACATGCCGCCCGGCACCAGCCTGCCGATCCGCGTCCACGGTGCCTTCGTCTCCGATGACGAGGTGCACCGGGTGGTTGAAGCCTGGAAACTGCGCGGCGCGCCGGAATACAACGACGAGATCCTCGCCGGTGTCGAAGAGCCGGGCAGCGGTTTCGACGGCGGCAGCAGCGGTGGCGACGATGATCCGGAAACCGATGCGCTGTATGACGAAGCCGTGCAATTCGTCCTGGAAAGCCGTCGCGCCTCCATCTCCGCGGTTCAGCGCAAGTTGAAAATTGGCTACAACCGCGCCGCGCGCATGATCGAAGCCATGGAAATGGCCGGGGTCGTGACGTCGATGAACACCAACGGTTCCCGTGAAGTCCTGGCCCCCGGCCCGGTGCGTGACTGATTTGATTTGAAGGGATGGCGCAACGAGGCGCCACCCGCACTCCCACGAATATCAAGAGGACTCCCATGCGTCTTATCCGCATGCTGTTGCTGCCGGTTCTGGCTTTGACCACGCTCTCGGCCCACGCCGACGACAAGGACGTGGCGCGCCTGACCCAACTGCTGGAAAAATCCCAGACCCTGACCGCGCGTTTCTCCCAGCTGACCCTCGACGGTGGCGGCACCCAGTTGCAGGAAACGGCCGGCGAAATGTCGTTGCAGCGCCCGGGCCTGTTCTACTGGCACACCGATGCGCCGGCCGAGCAGACCATGGTCTCCGACGGCAAGAAAGTCACGCTGTGGGACCCGGACCTGGAACAGGTCACCATCAAGACCCTCGACCTGCGCCTGACCCAGACGCCGGCATTGCTGCTGTCCGGTGATGTGTCCAAGATCAGCCAGAGCTTCGATATCAGCGCCAAGGAAGCCGGCGGCGTGATCGACTTCACCCTCAAGCCGAAAACCAAGGACACGCTGTTCGACAGCCTGCGTCTGTCGTTCCGCAATGGTCTGGTCAATGATATGCAACTGATCGACAGCGTCGGCCAGCGCACCAATATCCTGTTCACCGGGGTGAAGGCGAACGAGCCGATTGCGGCGTCCAAGTTCAAGTTCGTCATCCCCAAGGGTGCCGACGTGATCCAGGAATAAAGATCAGACGCTAACCTGTGGGAGCGGGCTTGCTCGCGAAAGCGGCGTATCAGGCAACCATGATGTCGACTGACACTGCGCATTCGCGAGAGCCGCTCCACAGGGATTGTGGTGTTAGCACGTTGGATGATCGGCCCCAGGACCCAGTGAGGTTTCATAAGTAGTGATGGACCTGTTTCGCAGTGCCCCGATTGCTCAACCCCTGGCCGCCCGTTTGCGCGCGGCCAATCTGGACGAGTACGTCGGTCAGGAACACCTGCTCGCTCGCGGCAAGCCTTTGCGCGAAGCCCTGGAGCAGGGTGCCCTGCACTCGATGATTTTCTGGGGGCCGCCGGGGGTGGGCAAGACCACCCTGGCGCGGCTGCTGGCGGAAGTCTCGGATGCGCACTTCGAGACGGTGTCGGCGGTACTGGCCGGGGTCAAGGAAATCCGCCAGGCGGTGGAAATCGCCAAACAGCAGGCCGGGCAATACGGCAAACGCACCATCCTGTTCGTCGACGAAGTGCACCGCTTCAACAAGTCCCAGCAGGATGCGTTCCTGCCCTATGTCGAAGACGGCACGCTGATTTTCATCGGCGCGACCACGGAAAACCCCTCGTTCGAACTCAATAACGCATTGCTGTCCCGAGCGCGCGTCTACGTGCTCAAAAGCCTCGACGAAGCGGCCCTGCGCAAACTGGTGCAGCGCGCCCTGACCGAAGAGCGTGGCCTGGGCAAACGCCAACTGACCCTCAGTGATGAAGGCTTCCAGATGCTGCTGTCGGCGGCCGACGGCGATGGCCGGCGCCTGCTCAACCTGCTGGAAAATGCCTCGGACCTGGCCGAAGACCACAGCGAGATCGGCGTCGATCTGCTGCAAAGCCTGTTGGGCGATACCCGGCGGCGCTTCGACAAGGGCGGGGAGGCGTTCTACGACCAGATTTCCGCGCTGCATAAGTCGGTGCGCGGCTCCAACCCCGACGGTGCGTTGTACTGGTTCGCGCGGATGATCGACGGCGGTTGCGATCCGTTGTACCTGGCCCGGCGCGTGGTGCGCATGGCCAGCGAAGACATCGGCAACGCCGACCCGCGGGCCCTGAGCCTGTGCCTGGCGGCGTGGGAAGTGCAGGAGCGACTCGGCAGCCCCGAAGGCGAATTGGCCGTGGCCCAGGCCATCACGTACCTGGCTTGCGCGCCGAAAAGCAACGCGGTGTACATGGGCTTCAAGGCGCGATGCGCAGCGCCACCGAACACGGCTCGCTGGAAGTGCCACTGCACCTGCGCAACGCGCCGACCAAGCTGATGAAGCAGCTGGGGTACGGTGATGAATACCGTTACGCCCACGACGAGCCGGATGCCTACGCCGCGGGCGAAGACTACTTCCCCGAAGAACTCGAGCCGCAACCCTTCTATCAGCCGGTGCCGCGGGGCCTGGAGTTGAAGATCGGCGAAAAGCTCAACCACCTGGCGCAACTTGACCGTCTCAGCCCCCGGCAGCGGAGAAAATAGTGATTGCACTGGTCGTTGCGGTTTCCATTGGCGGCGTCGCCGGCACGCTGTTGCGCTTCGCCACCGGCAATTGGATCAACGCTAATTGGCCGCGGCACTTCTATACCGCGACGCTGGCCGTTAATATCGTGGGCTGTCTGCTGATCGGCGTTCTATACGGTCTGTTTTTGATTCGCCCGGAGGTGCCTTTCGAAGTGCGCGCCGGGTTGATTGTCGGCTTCCTCGGGGGGCTGACGACTTTTTCATCCTTTTCACTGGATACGGTGCGCTTGCTGGAAAGCGGGCAAGTGCCGCTGGCCCTGGGCTATGCGGCGATCAGCGTATTCGGCGGGCTGCTTGCCACCTGGGCCGGCCTGTCCTTGACCAAACTTTGATAAACGAGAAACCGACATGCTCGATTCCAAACTGTTACGTAGCAACCTTCAGGACGTAGCGGACCGCCTGGCATCCCGTGGCTATAAGCTGGATGTTGCGCGCATCGAAGCGCTGGAAGAACAGCGCAAGACCGTCCAGACCCGCACCGAAGCACTGCAGGCTGAGCGTAATGCGCGTTCAAAATCCATCGGCCAGGCCAAGCAACGCGGTGAAGACATCGCGCCGCTGATGGCGGATGTCGAGCGCATGGCGAACGAATTGAGTGCCGGTAAAGTCGAGCTGGACGCGATCCAGACCGATCTGGACTCGATCCTGCTGGGCATCCCCAACCTGCCCCACGAATCGGTGCCGATCGGCGACGACGAAGAAGGCAACGTGGAAGTGCGCCGCTGGGGCACGCCGAAAGCGTTCGATTTCCCGGTTCAGGACCACGTGGCCCTGGGCGAGAAATTCGGCTGGCTGGATTTCGAAACCGCCGCCAAGCTGTCCGGTGCCCGTTTCGCCCTGTTGCGTGGCCCGATTGCGCGCCTGCACCGTGCCCTGGCGCAGTTCATGATCAACCTGCACACCAGCGAACACGGTTACGAAGAGGCCTACACCCCGTACCTGGTTCAAGCCCCGGCGCTGCAAGGCACCGGTCAGTTGCCGAAGTTCGAGGAAGACCTGTTCAAGATCACTCGCGAAGGCGAAGCCGACCTGTACCTGATCCCGACTGCCGAAGTGTCGCTGACCAACATCGTCGCGGGCGAAATCGTCGATTCGAAACTGCTGCCGATCAAGTTCGTCGCCCACACCCCATGCTTCCGCAGCGAAGCCGGTGCGTCGGGGCGTGACACCCGCGGCATGATTCGCCAGCACCAGTTCGACAAGGTCGAGATGGTGCAGATCGTCGAGCCGTCGACTTCGATGGAAGCGCTGGAAGGCCTGACCGCCAACGCCGAGAAAGTCCTGCAACTGCTCGAGCTGCCTTACCGCACCCTGGCGCTGTGCACCGGCGACATGGGCTTCAGCGCCGTCAAGACCTACGACCTGGAAGTGTGGATCCCGAGCCAGGACAAATACCGCGAGATTTCTTCGTGCTCCAACTGCGGCGACTTCCAGGCCCGTCGGATGCAAGCGCGTTTCCGCAACCCGGAAACCGGCAAGCCGGAGCTGGTTCACACCTTGAACGGTTCCGGCCTGGCGGTTGGTCGTACCCTGGTGGCGGTGCTGGAAAACTACCAGCAGGCCGACGGTTCGATCCGTGTGCCTGAGGTGCTGAAACCGTATATGGGTGGCATCGAGGTCATCGGCTAAATGGACTATCTGCCGCTGTTTCATAACCTTCGCGGCAGTCGTGTATTGGTCGTCGGCGGCGGGGAAATTGCCTTGCGCAAATCCCGCCTGCTGGCCGAAGCCGGTGCACTGCTGCGGGTGGTCGCACCGGAGATCGAACCGCAACTGCGGGAACTGGTGACCGGCAGCGGTGGCGAGTGCCGGGTGCGCGGTTACGTCGAGGCCGATCTGGACGGTTGCGGGCTGATCATTGCCGCCACCGACGACGAACCACTCAATGCACAAGTCTCCGCCGATGCCCATCGGCGTTGCGTGCCGGTGAACGTGGTGGATGCGCCTGCGCTGTGCAGTGTGATCTTCCCGGCGATCGTCGACCGTTCGCCGCTGATCATCGCGTTTCCAGCGGCGGCGATGCGCCGGTGCTGGCACGCTTGATCCGCGCCAAACTGGAAACCTGGATTCCTTCCACCTACGGGCAACTGGCCGGTCTGGCGGCGCGTTTTCGCAGCCAGGTCAAAAGCCTGTTCCCGGATGTGCAGCAGCGCCGGGCATTCTGGGAAGACGTGTTCCAGGGCCCGATTGCCGACCGGCAACTGGCCGGGCAGGGTGCCGAAGCCGAGCGCTTGATGCTGGCGAAAATCAACGGCGAAGCGCCCGTTGCCACTGGCGAAGTCTATTTGGTGGGTGCAGGGCCGGGCGATCCCGACCTGCTGACCTTCCGTGCCTTGCGCCTGATGCAGCAAGCCGACGTGGTGCTGTATGACCGCCTGGTGGCGCCGGCGATTCTCGATTTGTGCCGTCGCGATGCCGAGCGCGTTTACGTCGGCAAGCGCCGCGCCGATCACGCCGTGCCCCAGGATCAGATCAACCAGCAATTGGTGGACCTGGCCAAGGCCGGCAAGCGCGTGGTGCGCCTGAAGGGCGGCGATCCGTTTATCTTCGGCCGTGGCGGTGAAGAGATCGAAGAACTGGCGGCCCATGGCATCCCGTTCCAGGTCGTACCGGGGATCACGGCAGCCAGCGGTTGCGCGGCCTATGCCGGGATCCCGCTGACCCACCGCGATTACGCGCAGTCGGTGCGGTTCGTTACCGGGCACCTCAAGGACGGCTCCACCGATCTGCCGTGGGCCGACCTGGTCGCGCCGGCGCAGACCCTGGTGTTTTACATGGGGTTGGTGGGGTTGCCGATCATCTGCGAGCAGTTGATCAAGCACGGTCGCGCGGCGGATACCCCGGCGGCGTTGATCCAGCAGGGCACTACGGTCAATCAGCGGGTGTTTACCGGCACCTTGGCCGATTTACCCCGTCTGGTGGCGGAGCATGAAGTGCATGCGCCGACGCTGGTGATTGTGGGTGAAGTGGTGCAACTGCGGGAGAAACTGTCGTGGTTCGAGGGCGCTCAGGCGCAAGTCTAGAAAACGAGTCGCGCCCCTTCGCGAGCAAGCCCGCTCCCACATTTAATCGCGTTCTAACTGAAGAACACGGTCAAATGTGGGAGCGGGCTTGCTCGCGAAGGGGGCCTCAAAACCACCCCCATGCTTCAGGTCAGACCTCGGCCTTGCGCCAAACCCCTTTCACGCTCAACCGCTCCCGATCATGGGGCGCCGTGAAATCCTGCGCCGGCCCTTTCGGCACGATGCTGGTTGGATTGATGGTCTTGTGGCTGCCGTAGTAGTGATTCTTGATGTGCTCGAAGTTCACCGTCTCGGCAATCCCCGGCCACTGATAAATCTCCCGTAGCCAGTTCGACAGATTCGGATAATCGGCGATCCGCCGCAGGTTGCACTTGAAGTGCCCGTAATACACCGCGTCGAAGCGAATCATCGTGGTAAACAGCCGAATGTCGGCTTCAGTCAGGTACTCACCGGCGAGGTAACGATTGGCGCCCAGCAACTGCTCCAGCCGATCCAGCTCGGCAAACAACTCATCGAACGCCTCTTCATAAGCCGTCTGCGAGGTGGCGAAGCCGGCGCGATACACACCATTGTTCACCGCCGGATAAATCCGCTCGTTCAACGCGTCGATCTCGCTGCGCAACGGCGCCGGATACAGGTCCAGATCATTGCCGGTCAAGTCATCAAACGCACTGTTGAACATGCGGATGATCTCCGCCGACTCATTATTGACGATGCGCTGCTGGTGGTTGTCCCACAGCACCGGCACCGTGACGCGGCCGGTGTAGTCGGCGGTATCGGCGGTGTAGCGCTGGTGCATGAACTGGAAGTGATCGAGCTTGTCGCCAGTCGAACCCAGGTGCTGGTCGAAGGTCCAGCCGTTTTCCAGCATCAGCCAGCTGACCACAGACACATCGATCAGGCTTTCCAGGCCTTTGAGTTGGCGCAGGATCAGCGTGCGGTGGGCCCACGGACAGGCGAGGGACACGTAGAGATGATAGCGACCGGCCTCGGCCGCAAAGCCGCCGATACCGCTCGGGCCCGGCTTGCCATCGGCGGTCACCCAGTTGCGACGCTGCGCCTGTTCACGCTGAAACGCGCCGCCCTTGCTGCTTTCGTACCACTGGTCCTGCCAGCGACCTTCGACTAACAAACCCATGTTCCAGACTCCTCAACCGATAAGCGTTGGAGAGGAGTCTATTCGCATAGGTTCGAACTAAAAGCGCAAAGGTTGGGCAGTTATGATCGGTTAAATCGATCTGTCCCGCGCGTCCCAATACTGCTGGGCGGTATCGAAGGCTTGTTCGCGGCTCTGGCCGAGGCCGCGCAAGGCCAAGGCCATGGTCGAGATCAGCGCCATCTGCGGGTAGCTGTCGACCACGTCGCCGCGCCAGACGGCTTTCAAATGCTCGGGATCGAGGCTGGCCGGTTTGACGTGACGCTGGGTCGACAGTTGCGGCCATTCCTCGTCCCAGCTCTCGCCACCGGTGGTGCCGTACAGGTGGCTGTCGGCATCCGGGTTGATCTCGATTTCGCCGCCGTCGCCTTTCACCACGATCGCGGTGTCGCCGAGCAAGCCGCTGGCGTCGCGATGCACCGCCTGGTAGCCGGGGTGGAAGATGCTTTGCAGGCCACAGCGAGCGCCCAACGGATTGAGGATCCGGGCCAGGGAGTGGATCGGCGAACGCAGGCCCAGGGTGTTGCGCAGGTCGATCATCCGCTGCAATTGCGGCGCCCAATCCATCAGCGGCATGAACGCCAGGCCGCCGTTATCGAGTGCCGAACCGACTTGCTGCCAGTTGCGGCACAACGGGATCTGCAAGGTGTCGAGCAACTGTTCGCTGTACAGCCGGCCCGCCGTGTGCGCGCCACCACCGTGCATGAAGATCCGCACACCGTTCTGCGCCAGGCACTTGGCCGCCAGCAGGTACCACGGCAGATGACGTTTCTTGCCGGCATAGGTCGGCCAGTCCAGATCGACCTGCAACGCCGGTGCCTGCAAGCGTTCACGCAAGGCTTCGGTGAACCCGGCCATCTCCTGTGCGCTTTCTTCCTTGTGCCGCAGCAGCATCAGGAACGCGCCGAGCTGGGTGTCCTCGACCTTGTCGTCGAGCACCATGCCCATGGCTTCACGCGCTTCGACCCGGGTCAGGTCGCGGGCGCCACGTTTGCCTTTGCCGAGGATGCGCACGAACTGGGCGAACGGGTGCTCGGCGGGTGTTTCGAGGGTCAGCGCAGGGTAGTCGGTCATAAACAATTCGTCGGTTTGGGCAGGCCCGCCAGTTTCGCGGCGAGTTTGGCAGGGGTGCCTTTGAACAGTCGGTTCAGGTGCAGGCTGTTGCCTTTTTCCGGGCCGAGCTTCAATGCGGTGTACTTGATCAGCGGGCGCGTGGCGGGGGACAGCTGGAACTCGCTGTAGAAACTGCGCAGCAATTCGAGGATCTCCCGGTGTTCGGGGCTCAGCTCGATGTCTTCGGCGGCGGCGAGGGCGCTGGCGACCTCAAGGGACCAGTCGCTCAGGTCGACCAGAAAACCGTCCTTGTCCAGCTCGATGGCGCGGGCGCCCACGGTCAGGACATTCATAGCCAACTGTTGACCTTGTCATAGTGGATCGACAGTTCGACGAAGGCCGGGTAGTCGATGGCCTTGGCCCAGTCCGGCGTTTGCAGGTCGCGAGCCTGGGCGTCTTCGGCCAGCACAAACAGTTTCAGGCCGCGGCTGCCCAGGGTATTGAACGGCGCGGTGCCCGGTTGCAAGGCATAGGCCGCGTCGCCAGACAGCAGCAGCGCATCCGCGGCGCCGATCACGCGCAGGCAGCTGGTCAGGCGGTCGTCGCCGAACGGGGAATGAGACAACACGTGCAAAGTCGACATCAGAGGGTGATCACCTGGTGGTAACGGTCAATGAGTGCGCTGATTTCGCCGGCGGTCAGCACCTGGGCCTCTTCGAGCGATAACGCCCTGGGGTCCAGGCCGCGTTCGGCCGCGCTGTCGCCGCAGACGAACAGGTCTTCGACGCCGAACATCGGCAGCGCCTGCAGGTTGGCACTCAGGTCTTTTTGCTGCAGAGCCCTGGCGTCCTGGTTTGCGGCGAGCTGAAACACGCCGTCATCGAGAAACAGCAGGCCGATCGGCAAATCGAAAGCGCCGCCGGCCAGGACGATGTCCAGTGCTTCGCGCGCACTCGGCCCGGACCAGGGCGACTGACGGCTGATAATCAGCAAGGATCTGGGCATTTCACGCGCCTCCGAAACAGATCAGGCGGTCAGCGTCCTGCACCGCGTCATGCAACTGGCCCAGCCCGGACAATTCCCACGGCGCGGCCACGGCAACCGCTTCGCGCTGGTAGCGCCCTGCTTCTTCTGCGTTCAACACGCCACGGCGCAGGGCGGCGGCGATGCACACCACGCCATCGAGCTGATGTTCAGTGACGAAGTTGCGCCATTGTCTGGGCAAGTCCTGCTCATCCTGCGGCGTGACCACGCTGCCGGAGGCGTTGTAGACCCCGTCCTGGTAGAAAAACAGCCGGACAATCTCATGCCCGCCGGCCAGCGCAGCCTGGGCGAACAGCAAGGCACGGCGCGAGGAGGGCGCATGGGCGGCGGAAAACAGCGCGATGGCGAACTTCATGACGGACTCGATCAGCGGAACTGCGGTCATGATAAAGCTTTATCGGCGGGGCGGCGAAGGGGGTTTTGTTGAGACCGAGGCGTCCCCTTCGCTGGCAAGCCAGCTCCTACAGGGGATTTGTGCCGTACATATCATTGAAATCCACCACAGACCCCCTGTAGGAGCTGGCTTGCCAGCGAAAGCGGCCTGTCAGACAACATCAATACTGCAGGTAATCACCCACTCAGCGGGGCATATACCCCAACTGCCACCGCCGCGGAATCTTCAACGCCAGCAACCCGATCCCCCCCGCCAGCAACCCGCTGACAAACAGCGCCCTGAGCCCGAGATGATGCTCCAGCACCGCACCGAGCACCGCGCCGGCAAACATCCCGGCCCAGGGAATCAACTGCACCCGCCAGCCGTTGCGCCGTTCGCCGAGCATCCAGCGCCCCAGGCCGCGGCCGAAGCGCGACAGGGCGCCGGTGACGTAAGTCAGCCGACCGGCAGGCCATTCACTTCCTCTACTGCGGCATTGAGCATGCCCATGGCGATGATCGCCGCCAGCAACGCCGGCAATTGTTCCTCATACGGCCAGGCAGCGGCACCGCAGAGCAGGGTGGCGATGCACAGCAGCAAGGGCAGCGCCCGCCGGCCGCCGAGACGGCTGACGACGATGCCCAGGGCGTTGCCGATGACGAACGTGGCCACCAGGATCGTCAGGCGCAGGGTCAGGCCCATGTCGCCGTCGCTGATGGCCACGGCGAGACGGGTGGTGTTGCCGCTCATGAACGAAACGAAGTCGCCGCTGGCCATGAAGCCGATGGCGTCGGTCATGCCGGCCAGTACCGAGAGTGCGGCCACCAGCGACAGGCCGATGCGTCCGCGCCATTTCTGGATATGCAGATGCCCCGGACTGGCGTGGGTGCTGGAGGTCGAAGGCAGCATCGTTAGATAAATCCTTGAGCGGCGAGGGTTACTGGCCTAAGCCATATAACTCGCAATACTCCAGCCAGTCCATACCGGCCATTTCGGCCACTTCCTTGTGCACTTCCATGCGCTGGGCCTGATAGTCCTCAGGCGTTGCGGCGGTCAACTGCAGGGTCAGTTCCCAGGCAAACAGCCCGAGACGCTCGGCTTCGGCCTCGAAGGCTTCGTGCAGGCGCTCGTCGCGGTACTGCGCCTGGGTCTCGCCTTTGGCCTGGGCCAGCAGCGGGTTGAGGTTGTCGAGTTCGGCGCGCAGTTCAGGGCGCTCATCGAGAAACCTCTTCAGTGCCTGCTCGTGTTGCTGTTCGGTTGCCGCCATGGTCGCTCCTTGAAAATGGATTACACAGACTGCTTCTTGCTGGCTTTAGCCGCTGCGGCCAGGCACTCGAGGGCAAACTGCTCGGGGTAGGTCATCTGGATCGGCGTGGTTTCACCTTTGACGGTACGTTCGCCGTCGAGGATGTAACGAATCCGCTTGTCGGTGACGCCGATGCGCTTGGCGATCCAGGAAGGCGTCTGACCGATCTGGCTGATCAGCTTGTCGGCGTATTCAGCGGTTGGTTTGTAGTATTCGGCGTTGGGTGTCATGGGTCGTTCCAGAAAAATGTGCGATGCAGCGTTAATGGCGCGACAGGGTGCGCGAATCGGCACCCGGTGTCGCGGTATAAATGAAGTAAAGCAGAACGATACGCCGTGCCACGGTGATACAGTCCGCTTTTTCTTGATGAGCGAACGCAATGCGAATTCTGATGGTGGCGCTGGCTGTAACCTTGCTGGCGGGATGTGCGGGCTCGGCAATGAACGATGCCCGCACTGGAACCCCGTACAAGACCCTGACCTCGAACAAGCCGGAGAAAGTCGTCGCCCAGTGCGTGCAGTTTTCCTGGCAGGACGAGGCGGTGTTCGGCGTCGATGCCAGTGCGTATCTGCAGCCGGGCAAGAAGGGCGGGTCCACGGTGTACACGCGCTCGGCGGAAGCCTTTGTCGACGTGACCACCGATGCCTCGGGAACACAGTTGAACTACTACGCGCAGAAGGATGACTTTGTCGCCAAGCGCCGGCTGGCGGCGTTGGCGACCTGCCTCTGACCTGACGGGCAACGCCCATTCCCTGTAGGAGCTGGCTTGCCAGCGAAGAGGCCATCACCGGCGACATCAACGTCGCCTGACACACCGCCGTCGCCAGCAAGCCGGCTCCTACAAGGGCTAAGCGAAGCGCTTCTGGAAAAAGTAGCGCTTGTGCCCCGGCGGATAGTCAGCGATCTGCCCCAACTCGCTGTAACCCAGCTTCCTGTAGAACGCCGGCGCCTGGAAGTCGAAGGTGTCGAGCCAGACCCCGATACAGGCCTTCTCCCGCGCCAGGTCTTCGGCCATCTGCATCAGCGTCGAACCGATGCCCTGTCCCCGGGCCTGTTCCGGTACCGACAGCAGGTCGATGTACAACCATTGGTAAAACACTCGTCCGTGGAGCCCGCCAAGAATCTCGCCGCTTTCATCGCGCAGCAGCAAGGCAACGGGCTCTGGCGTCGAGACCCCGGCCTGTTGCGCGTTATAGGCGCGCAACGGCAACAGGATGGCCTGGCGCTCTTCATCCGTGGGGTTTTGCGACTGTTCGATTCGCAGTTTCATGAGCTATTTCCTTATGGCTGGGGCGGACAACATTCCCAAGCCTAGCGCGGCACGAGGTCGGTGTTCCAGTCCTTGGGTGGAACCCTCGTTCCCGCGCAGATGTCTAGCCTAGACAGCGTCATTCCAGAGCGCAGCCGATGAGGACAACCCGTGAATATTTTTGAAGCCTTGCGCGAAAGCCACGACCGCCAACGCGCCTACGCCGATGCGCTGGTCCGGACCAGCGGCGACACCCCGGAACGGGTCGAGGCCTACAAGCAGCTCAAGTCGGAGCTCCAGGCCCACGAAACCGCTGAAGAGCGGCACTTCTACATCCCGCTGATGGAGTTCGACAACGGCGTCGACCTCAGCCGCCATGCGATCGCCGAGCATCACGAGATGGATGAAATGATGGAAGCGCTGGATGAGACCGAGATGTCCAGCCCGGCCTGGCTGGCGACCGCGAAGAAGCTGTGCGAAAAGGTGCATCACCACCTGAAGGAAGAAGAGCAGAAGTTTTTCCAGATGGCCGGCAAGCTGCTCGACGACAAACAGAAAGAGACCCTGGCCGGACAATACGTGAAGGAGTACAAGGCCCAGCTTTCTTGAAGGCGTTTTCGTCCGACAGGGGCGCCTTCTGACGAAAAAGAACAGGTGTACACGATCTCCTGTAGGAGCTGGCTTGCCAGCGAAGGCGGCCTCAAGCCTTGTATCGGCCATGAAAACGCCTTCGCTGG